>JANLHY010000051.1 GCA_024653795.1 Candidatus Brocadiaceae bacterium
GCTCCATTGTATGGATATAGGCACAGACTTCTGTACAAGGATTAGGCTCGCACAGGTGATATTTTCAATCACTTAGGTATTCCATACTTCAAGGCACGCATATCTCTGCGTTCTCCGCGCACTTTGCGGTGCAATAGTACAAATTAACAACGTTAGGATTGTTTGATTATAATTCTCGAATGATGTTTTAATTCTTTTCCAGGGAAATTTTAATAATGCAAATTGCCACAGGAGGATCGTCTGAAATTTTCAATTATATTAATATTGTTTCCGGGTTGCATTGTGTATTTCAATAAAGAAATGTTGTACAGGAAATCCGTAGTAAAATTCAGTATCTCTGATTTTCATAGTATAGTGAAAATAAACAACTAAGGTATATATTGTATGTTGTTTTAAAATGAGGAATGAAATTTGCTAACTTGGCTATTGTTATTCGAAATTTGTGATTGATACTTACTAAAAATTTTAATAGTCTTAATATAAGGGTAAGAATTTTTAGAGGAGGGGAATTTTATGAAAAAAGTGTTTTCGTTGTTGAAATATAGCTTACCCCTACTTGGGGCAGTTTTTCTTAGCGCGACATTGTTTGCGGCTGAGGAAACAGCTCCTGGGGTAAAGGGTATGAGCGATGAGGAATTTACCCCCGCGAAAGAAGTATTGACTGTGAAATACGTACAACTGGACAAACCTTATCATATGGATGTGGAGTCATTGAAGGGAGCTTTTAAAGATGCGAAGCCAGTTAGTGTTGCGCTCCAAAAACAGGATAAGGCGTTTCCTAATGGCGGAGGTTCTGTGACTGGCGCTGAAGTAAAGGCGATACATGATGGGATTACGGTTTATTTTCAAATTACCTGGAAAGATCCAACAAGAAACGCAAGGTCAATTGCCGTTCAGGAGTTCAGGGATGCTGTGGCTTTAATGTTTCCTTTAGGCGCGGTGGAAATAACGCCAGCGGAACATTTTAGTCCAAGGATGGGGGATAGAGAAAAACCAACAAACCTTTGGCATTGGAAGGCTGACTGGGAGGCGGATTTGCTTGTTAAAGGCGAATTAGAAGATGTAGAGGTGCAATATCCGAATATGCACGATGATTTTAATTTCAACCCTTATAGCGCTTACTATCACAGAGAATTGATAACAAGCGTGGAAGTGTTATCGGGAGGAAGAGCTGCCAATAACTTACTTTCCCAGCCAGGGCGTGGTAGAACGGTAGAAGATTTAAATGCAGAGGGTTTTGGCACACTTACTACACAAGACCATCAGGATGTAAATGGATGCAGCCATTATGAGGATGGTGTGTGGACGGTAATTATGTATCGTTCATTAATTACACAGGATCCACATGATGTGCAGTTTGTTCCTGGTGGAAATGCATTTTTTAATATGGCGGTATGGAATGGTGGAGAAAGTGATAGGAATGGGCAAAAGAACATATCTGCTCAATGGCATCCTGCAACGCTGGAAAAGGTTGCCTGGCAATAGTAGACTCTTTAGGATAAAGAATTTAAGGAGGATTGGAAAATGACGTTAGTACATAACTGGCATTTAGGGAGACGGATGGAGTATCCCTATTTTGAAGCCAGGCCAAAACGGCAATTTGCGGCCATATTCAACATTAACAGATGTATTGGTTGTCAGACATGCACCATGGCCTGTAAGAGTGCGTGGACTTATAATAAGGGTCAGGAACACATGTGGTGGAATAATGTGGAGACCAAACCGTATGGTGGTTATCCGCAATCCTGGGATGTTAAGACGCTAAAGTTGATTGATAATGGCGAGAATACCTGGTACACGGATGAAAAGGATGAGAAATTATCACCCTATGGAGTATATGAGGGTGATACGATATTTGAAGCAGCCTCAAAGAAGAACCTGAATCAGTGGGCGGTTGGATACATTCCAGAAGATAAAGAATGGAGATCGCCAAATTTTGGAGAAGATGTTGCGAAGAGTAATAAGCCGGATGAGTCCTCTTCGTTACCTGAGCACAGTCGCTGGTTCTTCTATCTTCAAAGACTTTGCAACCATTGTACCTATCCAGGTTGTTTGGCTGCCTGCCCCAGGAAGGCTATTTACAAGAGAAAAGAAGACGGGATTGTCCTTATAGATCAGAAACGATGCAGGGGATACAGAAAATGTGTTGAGCAGTGTCCGTATAAGAAACCTATGTTCAGAGGGTTGACGAGGATAAGCGAAAAATGCATTGCCTGTTATCCCAGGATTGAAGGGCGTGATCCGATAACAAAGGGACGTCCGATGGAAACCAGGTGTATGGCGGCTTGTGTAGGACAAATTCGTCTGCAAGGATTCCTGGATGATAATCCAAAAAATCCGGTTACGTGGTTGATCAAGCATGACAAGCTGGCATTACCGCTTTATCCTCAGTTTGGGACAGAACCTAACATATATTATATTCCTCCCAGATGGGCGCCAAGGTCATATTTAAGGCAGATGTTCGGTCCCGGTGTAGATGAAGCAATTGATAAATTTATGGTGCCTTCTCGTGAAAGACTTGCGGTTATGTCATTATTCAGGATGGCGCAATCCATTATATTTGAATACAAGATTGAGGAAGGACCAAAGGTTTTTGAAACGACGATTCACGGCAAGAAGTTTGAGATGTACAATGATACGGTTATTGGATTCGGTGAGGACGGACAGGAAATTTTGAGAACTACTATCGAAGAACCAATCCATATCAGAGATCCGAAACATTACAATTCAATTTAGAATTGAGGCTTATAATGGGAGTTGATAGTAGTAGTCTTTTGGATCAACAAGTCGCATCCGGCGTGACGAATTTGCTTACACGGAGCGCAATGTATCAGATTCTGTCAGCGTGCTTTCTTTATCCTGAAGAAAAAAATCTTTCGATACTGAAAAGTCCTGATTTCCAGGAACACGTGAAGGATTTGATGCTATGTTATGAGAGTATCGACGATGGTGTAGAGTTAAAAAGAAGTTTGAAAGAAGTACAGGAGTTGTTCAGAGGTACAACCATCGAAGTCTTGCAAGGGGTATATCAGTGTATTGTCGGACACACCATGTCGAAAGAGTGTCCGTTATACGAAACCCAATATGGCGCAGCTCACGTATATCAGCAAGTGCATGAGTTGGGTGATATTCAAGGCTTTTATAAGGCATTTGGCCTGGATACTTCTGATGTTGAGAGGGAACGATGCGACCATGTTAGTGTAGAGTTGGAATTTATGCACTTTTTGTTGTACAAGCAAGCCTACGCCCTGGAAAACCATGGAGATGAAAAGTCCCAAATATGCGTGGATGCACAAAGGAAATTCTTGAAAGAGCATATAGGGAAATGGTTGCCTCTTTTCTCGGTTCTTTTTGGTAGAAAGGCAGGAGAGGGTTTTTATTGCGCTTTATCTGCTTTGACAAAAGAGTTCTTGAGACTGGAAATGAAATTAATGGACGTTAAAACAGAGATATATAAGGAGTCTGATCTCAACCAGGAAGCGGTGGCTGGCGCCTCCGATGAATGTTTATCCTGTGCATCTTCTGAAGATTTCAATGAGGAATGATATGAGGCTGGAATTTGACCCAAGTTTAATTGAAGAGGTAATATTTGGAGAATTAAAGGTTATGGAGGGAAAGGGGGATTCCGCTTTCACTCTCGAATATCATTCTTGTATTGATCCGGTTTACGAAAATTTTCCATTAGATGAAAGACCTTCACAGTTTAAAAAGATTGAGTGGGACTTCTTTAAAAAACTCGAGTTACCAAAGGTAATAAAAGAGATTTTTGATGAATTTCCTGAGCTTGAAGGAAAGGCTGTTGGGGGGGTCATTGCAAAGGCAGTGAATCCTTTTGATGAAGGCTCTTATCTTACAAAAGGGATGAACCAGGAGGCTGGCCAAAAAAGGATTGTTGTTAAATTGCTATCAGACCGCTTCCAGGAAATTCCTTATCTAAGAAAATTAGTCAGGCATGAATTGATGCATGCCTCTGACATGCTCAGTGAATCATACGGCTATCGTGATGAACGACTTGGTGGTAATCCTATGGAAGAAAGTATCGTCAAGGAGCGCTATTGTACTTTCTGGGATATTTTTGTCGATAGCCGGTTAATCAGGAAAGGGAAAGAGACAATATCTGATAAAGAGAGAAGATATAGAGAATTTGAATCGCTCTATAAAAAGATTCCTGATGAAGTGAAAATTGCTATTTTTGACGTCCTCTGGCAAGACGAAAGTTTGACACACGACAAGATATTAGGGCTGGCAAAAGATGTGAATGAGGTAATAAAGATTTCTGAGGGACTGCCCATAAGTCATGCCCATAAAAAGAAAAAGACCATCTTGCCCGGTGCGCAATGTCCGCTTTGTCAATTTCGTACTTATCACTGGACGGAAAATATTGAACAAGATGCTTACCTTGTGGATGCTATCAAAAAGGATTTTCCCCGTTGGGAACCAGAAGACGGCGTGTGTGGGCAATGTATAGAGGCTTACAAGGTAAGAATCACTGTTTGTTAATATCATATTATAGTTAAACCTTTTTATATAAATAGTTTTAAATTGAGAAAGGAGTAGGAAACATGAAACTTACCAGGAGAACTTTCCTACAAATGGCTGGCGCGACAGGCGCTACCCTTACCATTGCAAATAAGGCAATGGCATTTCGGTTACTGAAGCCTGCTGTGGAAGTGGGAAATCCGTTGGACGCCTATCCAGATGTAGCATGGGAAAGCGTGTACCGCGATCAGTATCGGTATGATCGAACATTTACCTTTACTTGTTCGCCGAATGACACCCATGCCTGCAGGGTAAGGGCATTTGTAAGAAATGAAGTGGTTATGAGGGTTGAACAGAATTACGACCATCAGAATTACTCAGACCTTTACGGGAATAAGGCGACCAGGAACTGGAATCCCAGGATGTGCTTAAAAGGCTATACGTTCCACCGAAGAGTCTATGGACCTTACAGATTGAGATATCCGCTTATTCGAAAAGGATGGAAACAGTGGGCAGATGAAGGGTTCCCTGAATTGACACCGGAAAATAAATCCAAATATATGTTTGATGCCAGAGGGCAAGACGAACTTTTAAAGGCGTCGTGGGATGAGGCTTTTACTTATGCATCAAAGGGTATAATTCATATTACTAAGAAATATAGCGGTGAAGAAGGCGCTAAAAAGCTTATAGAACAGGGATATCCTAAAGAGATGGTCGATCCTATGAAGGGTGCCGGCACACGTACTTTCAAAGGGCGTGGTGGTATGGGTCTTTTAGGTGTCATTGGTAAATATGGAATGTACAGGTTTAACAATATGCTCGCATTAGTAGATAGCCATAACAGGGGAGTTGGAGCTGATAAGGCGCTAGGTGGAAGGAACTGGTCGAACTATACTTGGCATGGCGATCAGGCTCCAGGTCATCCATTTTCTCATGGATTGCAGACTTCTGACGTCGATATGAATGATATTCGTTTTTCGAAGTTGGTTATCATGACTGGGAAAAACTTGGTCGAAAATAAGATGCCTGAGGCGCACTGGATGACGCAGGTAATGGAAAGGGGCGGGAAACTTGTCGTCATCACCCCTGAATACAGCCCATCTTCCCAAAAAGCGGATTACTGGATCCCGATTAGGTGCAATGCAGATACAGCGCTATTCCTGGGCTTAACCAAAATATTGATGGATGAGAAACTGTATGATGCAGATTATGTAAAAAAGTTTACCGATTTCCCATTACTCGTTAGAACAGATACCCTGAAGAGGTTGAAGCCCAATGATATCATTCCTGATTACAAACTGGAGGATATTTCTCATGGCCCAAGCTATAAGATTCAGGGTTTGCATGATGACCAGAGGGAAATTATTGGGGATTTTATGGTATGGGATGCAAAGACCAATAGTCCAAAACCAATCACAAGAGACGATGTCGGTGATAAATTAGTAGCTAAAGGTATTGATCCTGTACTTGATGGTACATTCAAAGTAAAAACTGTCGATGGTAAAGAGATTGAGGTCATGCCGATCTTTGAGATGTATAAGATACATCTGAGAGATTACGACATTGATACAGTGGTTGAAATAACCAATTCACCAAAAGAGTTAATACAGAGGTTAGCGCATGACATTGCGACCATAAAACCAGTAGCAATTCATTACGGTGAGGGTATCAATCACTGGTTTCATGCAACGTTAATGAATAGATCGACGTATTTGCCACTAATGCTAACGGGAAATGTGGGTTATCATGGTTCTGGCTCTCATACATGGGCAGGTAATTACAAAGCTGCCAATTTCCAGGCTTCCAAATGGAGCGGTCCTGGTTTCTATGGTTGGGTGGCTGAAGATGTATTCAACCCAAATCTCGACCCAAACGCGCCAGCATTGGATTTGAAGGTAAAAGGTCGTGCCTACGATGAGGAAGTTGCATACTGGAACCACAATGACAGACCACTTATTGTAAACACGCCCAAGTATGGACGTAAGTGTTTCACGGGTAAGACGCACATGCCCACGCCGACAAAGATTATGTGGTTTACCAACGTAAATCTTGTCAATAATGCAAAGCATGTGTACCAGATGCTTAAGAATGTGAATCCAAATATTGAACAAATTATGTCCACCGATATTGAGATGACGGGATCTATCGAGTATGCAGACTTTGCATTCCCTGCAAATTCATGGATGGAGTTTGAGACCCACGAGATTACCAGTTCATGTTCCAATCCGTTTATCCAAATATGGAAGGGTGGTATAAGGCCAGTTAATGATTCTAAGGATGATGTGATGATCATTGCAGGTATGGCGGCTAAACTGGGAGAGTTGCTCAGGGATATGAGGTTCAGGGACTTCTGGAAGTTTGCCTTGGAGGGAAGACCCGAAGTATATATCCAGAGGTTGTTGGATGGTAGTACGACTACGAAGGGATATACTTTTGATGATATAATAAATGGTAAATACGGTGAGCCCGGCGTAGCCTTGTTAAATTTCAGGACTTATCCAAGACATCCGTTCTGGGAACAGGTGCATGAGAGCATTCCGTTCTATACTCCGCATGGAAGGTTGCAGGCATACAATGATGAGTCGGAGATCATCGAATACGGAGAGAACTTTATCGTGCACCGTGAAGGGACAGAAGCAACTCCTTATCTGCCAAATGTTATTGTAAGTACCAATCCTTATATCCGACCGGATGATTATGGAATTCCAGAAAGCGCTGAACACTGGGATGAAAGGACCATCAGGAATATCAAGAAGTCGTGGTCTGATACAAAACAGACAAAGAACTTCCTGTGGGAGAAAGGGTACAAGTTCTATTGTGTAACGCCAAAATCCAGACATACGGTGCATTCACAATGGGCAGTAACAGACTGGAACTTTATCTGGAATAACAACTTTGGTGACCCATACAGAATGGATAAGAGAATGCCAGGTGTTGGTGAACATCAAATTAATATAAACCCGCAGGCGGCGAAAGATTTGGGCATTAATGACGGCGATTATGTTTACGTGGATGCTAACCCGGCAGATAGACCTTATGAAGGATGGAAGCCAAGCGATCCTTTCTATAAGGTATCGAGGCTTATGCTGAGGGCAAAGTATAATTCGTCCTATCCTTACGGGGTAACGATGATGAAACACTCTACTTGGATTGCAACGGAAAGGACAGTAAAGGCACATGAAACTAGACCAGATGGCAGGGCATTGGCGGCTGGCACAGGATACCAATCCAGTTTCCGTTACGGTTCACAGCAGAGTATCACCAGGGATTGGTCAATGCCGATGCACCAGCTGGACAGCCTGTTCCATAAAGCCAAGATTGGTATGAAGTTTGTCTTCGGCTTTGAGTCTGATAACCACGGCATCAATACAGTTCCGAAGGAGACATTGGTAAAGGTTACTAAGGCAGAAGATGGCGGTATCGGCGGAAAAGGAGTATGGGATCCGGTAAAGACAGGCTACACCACAGGTAATGAGAACGACTTCATGAAAAAGTACCTTAGCGGTGAGTTAATAAAGGTAGAAAAGGCATAAGATAGATTATGTAAGGTAAAAAACGAGCTAACAGATGATATGTAAGGCATTTGTTAGCTCGTTTAATTTTAGGATTTCTTAATTGTATAGGAATTTTAATTTTATTTAAGCGGGTTACAGGGTGGCATGGACAAACTTTGTTTGTCCGTGCGTAATTTATGGATAAAGGAGAAAAGAATTTATGAAAAAATATTTGATCGCTGGGATACTTGCAGCATCGTGTTTGGTGTTTTCGTATAATCCATGTGTGTGGGCTCAAACTGAGGAAAAAAAGACCTTAACAGCTGAAGAGGCTGCTGAGGCAATGAAGAAGCTGGAAGATGCGCAGCAAAAGTTAAAGAGGGTAGTCAAAAACCTGCCAAAGGTCGACAATGCTGGTTCCATTACAGGTGTTGTGACGTGCAAAAAAATGAGGAATAATGCTGATGCTGTTGTGTTCATTGAAAAAGTCGGCGATAATAAGTTTGCGCCTCCTGCAGAACATGCAATTATTGACCAGCTAAATCTTACCTATGTGCCCCGCGTTGTAGCCATGCAGAAAGGCACTACCGTAGATTTCCCTAATAGCGATGCAGTCCGCCATAATGTATTTTCTCCTCCCACTGCTGCCTTTCAATTTAATTTGGGTACGTATCCAACAGGTGTTGTTAAAGAAGTGCTTTTTGATGTTGTGGGAGAAACGCCTCTTCTCTGCAATGTTCATGCTGAAATGGCGGGATATGCGGTTACCTTTGAAAATCCATATTTTGCTATTACGGATAAAGACGGAAACTACAGCATTGAAGGTGTGCCACCGGGGAAATACGTTGTTAAGACATGGCATGAGAAACTGAAAGAGGCGTCTCAAGAGGTTGATGTGGAAGCCGGAAAGGCCACAACTTCCAATTTTGAATTAAAGAGAAGAAGATAATTTGTGAGTTAAGGTGTAAGGGTGTCCTTCTGGGCATATAAATATTTATGCCCTTTACATAGAATTCCAGTG
>JANLHY010000055.1 GCA_024653795.1 Candidatus Brocadiaceae bacterium
CCAATTCAGACTTCGTCGTGAGCTCAGTCGAACGATAAGACCGTCACTTCGACAGGCTCAGTACAGGCACTAACCCCAGCCTTAAGGCTGGGGTTAAGGTGATACAAGTCTTACCGGGGCTTTAGCCCTGATGGCACAACAACATGAAGTTGTTCATGTTATTTATTGTCAATCCCCACGTAGCATTCCCCATATTACTAACTCAGTAACAGTTTAGTTTTTTGAAAAATTCCAGTAATAATGTGGTTATTATGCACTGTAGCGGCAATTCATGAATTGCCGCTACATATTGTCACAGAGGCATTTTCAACTATTGATGTTTTCAAAAAACTAAAGTGTTACCTGACTCATTTTGGTGATAAATATGACAGTCTTTCATTTGCCAGTTTTTTAATCTGGGTATCGACGCCACCCATTGATAGTATTTCTTTATAAACTCTCACAGCAAGAGAAATATTGCCTTGCTTTTCTGCGATTCTTGCGGTACCCAGGCGGCCTTGAATTTCTCCCATTTCAAAGAGTTTATAAAAATAGTTGTATGCCTCATCATTATCTCCCTGCCTTTCGTAGAAAATAGCGATATTGAATATTGCATTCTTGTTTGATGGCTCTATGGACAGCGCCTTTAAAAGATAACTTTCTCCCTCCACAGAATTGCCAAGCCTTATGTATGTAATGCCGAGATTAATGAGTGAAGGAACATAATCCCTTTTGATGCTTAATGCATTTTCTAAATATCGCAGGGCGTCGCTAAAATTTTCCATATGAATCAGCACGCTGGAGATATTATTCATGATAATGTAATTCTGAGTGCCTAACTCCAGCGCCTTCTTGTAATTCAAAAGCGCCTGATAATAATCCTTTTTAGACTCATATGCTCTTGCAGAATAAAGTAATGAATCTTTATCGTCGTTTAAATGCTGTATGGAAGAATTGGGAATAGTTTCAAGCTTTAGATTAATATCTTCCGATAGAGTATTTGAAGGAATTGGTGTAAGAGGTATATCGGTCTGTGACAGTTCAGCATCCGCACCTGACCTCTTCCCTCCCCCTTTCTCCCCCTCCGTGAGGGGGACAGGGGGAGGAAACGTTTTTCCATCGCCACTGGTGGGAGGGGTCTGAACTGCTATGTTGGTCTTATCTGATGTCTGTCCAGATGGTATGATTTCGTTAATATTTTGTTGGACGCTTTTTTTGACGGCAACTGGTTTTACATAGGATTCCATAAAATAAACAGCGCCAAAACCTGATATTACGACAAAAGCGATGAAAAAGGAAAAAGCCCTCAACTTCTTTTTCAATAGGGCCCTTTTTTGTGAATCTGAAACGATTCGTTTCAGACCGACAGGCACATCACCATGTTCTTTCTTTTGATATTTTAACTTCGAAAGCAAATCTGCCAGAAGACTCATTACATTCCCTCCGAACATTCCCTCCGACAAAATAGTATACTACCTACTACCTAAATTCTGCAATGGGACACAGATTAACGCAGATAAGCGCAGATAAAACAATGAAAAATGCAAAATTAAGGAACGAGATACGAAAATCAAAGATAAAAAGTATTTTTGATTTTTTTCAATTTGCATTTTTCACTTCCGACTCGTTCGGGTTAGGTGATTACCTGTGATTATTTATGTCGTTGAAAAATCATTGTAAATATGTGTTCATCCATGGCCAATTGCAATTTTTAGGTAAAATGTTTTTTTGTAACAATTTAGTTTTTTTGAAAAATTCCAGTAATAATGTGGTTATTATACAATGTAGCGGCAATTCATGAATTGCCGCTACATATTGTCACAGAGGCATTTTCCAACTATTGATGTTTTCAAAAAACGTAATAGTTCAGCTACCTTAGACAGGATGAACGGGATTAACATGATAAAAGCTACCTTAATTCATCCTGATTATCCTGTTAATCCTGTCAAAATTATATAATCCTAATTTTATCAATACTTACCTGCGTCAATCTGTGTCCAATTACAGAATTTAGGTGTTACATGTCATTCCCGCGAAAGTGGAAATCCGGTAAAAAGAAAAAAGATTAAATTCCTGCTTTCGCAGGGATGACAACTAACATTTATTGCACATTATAATGCTTTTTGTAAATATTTTCAAAAAAATCTATAGACTTCTCAAAATCCATGCCTATAATTTATATATAAAAGATGGGTAAAAATAAAGAAAATAAATCTATATAAAAGGAGGTCTGAAATGAGAGTAACGTAGAACTACCTTGATATTTTGGATGGATTTTAACTGTAGTTATTGGGTCTTTAGCAAGACACCCTTAATTTGAAAGGAATGCAGAAATGAAGATAAAAAAGGCTCTCAAAAAATTATTTAAGCATTTTTCTTTACCGATTACTGATGAAAAGGGTTTTACCCTCATTGAAATGGGAATAGTGCTTGCAATTGTCGGGATTATCATAGGAGGCGCAATACTTAAAGGACCGGAATTAATTGCCAACGCAAAAAATAAAAATTTGGTTAAGCAATATCAAGCCCTTACCGCCTCAGCATATGGATATCAAGAAAAATATGACTTCTTCCCAGGTGATGATTCAGCGGCAACGACGCATCTGGCAGGGACAGGATATACTGTAGTAAATGGTAATGGTAATGGGCAAATTTTAGAATATTTTGCTGCTCCCCAACACTTGGCAGCCGCTGGGTTTATTACAGGAACTTACAATGGAACATCTGAGTACATAAAACACTCATATGGTGGTAATGTATTGATTTATTACCAAACTCTTCAGGGAAAAACGGGAAACCTAATAAGGTTTGATGGTCTATCGGCTGAGAACGCAGCGTACGTAGATAGAGCCATAGATGACGGTGTTTATAACACGGGTTCTTGTAGAGCCTCTGCTGATTATACAGCCGGAACGATTATTACAAATTTAGGTTGTTTTTTCTAAAACTTCATGTTGTTGTGCCATCAGGGCTAAAGCCCCGGTATGACTTGTACCCCCTTAACCCCAGCCTTAAGGCTGGGGTTAGTGCCTGTACTGAGCCTG
>JANLHY010000067.1 GCA_024653795.1 Candidatus Brocadiaceae bacterium
GGAGGTATGTTACAATGAAGGGGATGATATTGAATCTATGGGGGAAAACAAGGTGTTCTCTAAAGTAATGGAAGGATTGAGAGATTTTTATCGTATCTCCGATGCAGATGTTTTAGATATGTGGAGTAAAAAGGTTCCTTTTGCTTACTCTATATATGAATTAGAATATAAGGAAAGGTTACTAAGATTAGCGGAGTTTATCTTTGGCGTAGATAATCTTATTTCCTTTGGCAGGCAGGGATCTTTTCGGTATAACCACATGACAAACAGGGTTATGGACGCATGTAATAGTGTTTATAGTTTTCTAGAATCTGGAATAACCAAAAAAGAATTTTTGGTTTCTCCTGACCCAAAATCTGATTTCTTTTAACGGTTTGTTCCTGCCACAACGGATATTCTGTTCCGTCATTATATTAATTTGACTCAGTGTTGAAAAACGGTTAAGATTCCCCTCTGGCTAGGATCGCTCGCGTGGTAGTCCCAGGAGCATGCTATGTCAGCAGAAGCCTAGCCCGAAGGGACCGCAAAAGAAAAGGGAAGATTCCTAGAATTAAGTATGGTGTCCCCAGAATTAGCAATAAAATTGCGATGTCATTAGTGTGAGTGCATTATGGGAGTTAATGACATTATTTTAACTTGATTGCACCTGTTATTGACAACACCTGCATTATGGATCAACCAAGATTCTCGAAACTCTTTGTCGTTGGCGTAGGTCACATCGGTAGCACCTTGCTGGGGCGTATGCTCAATATGCACCCGGACATAATTTGTGTGGGCGAGTTGCTACGGCTTGACCATGCGGTAGACAACCCCGATGAGCATTGTTCTTGTGGCACGCCGCTAAACATGTGTTCTTTTTGGAGCCGGTGGGCGCCGAAATTTCCTGAGTCAGTAAAACGCGACTATCTCCAATGGACGCCGGAGTTAATTGACTACATCCGCACCGGAGAAGGTAAAAAGGTTATCGTAGACCTTTCAAAGACCAGGTCATACCGCTTAACCAAGGACTGGAAAGACGAAGACATCTGCTACCTGCTTATTGTGCGTGATCCACGTGGGGTGATGCGTTCGGCGCTCCATAAAGGGGGAGATCTGTCTGATTTGCTGCCGAGACACAAGAAATGGATTGAGCGATACGAATCTTTTGCAAAGAAACGGCGAACAACATGCCTGACTGTTTTTTACGAGGAACTTGTGACCTCGCCAGAAACACAGTTGCAGCGAGTATGCGATTTCCTTGGGCTGAGCTTTTTCCCCGCGATGCTTACACCCGATTCGAAGACACATCACTTTGTACGTTCCAGTGGCTCCCGCTACCTCAAAAGTATAAACAAATTGAGGGTAGACGATCGATGGCGTACCGAACTGACGCCAGAACAAATTGAGCGCATCAACAAATACCCCGGCAAAGTAGACATGTACCGTCATCGCTACCAGTAAATAATGGAGATTCGCATGGGTTATCCCCTGAAAAAAGAATCTGAAAGGAAGTTCACTTGGACCGACTACCTTACATGGCATGAAGATGAGCGTTGGGAGGTAATAGACGGTGAAGCGTATTGCATGACACCGGCGCCTTCCATAAGACATCAAGATATAGTTGTTAACCTTGCAACCCGACTAAAGCAAAAACTCGGCGGTGGCCCATGCCGCCCCTTTGTGGCGCCCACAGATGTTGTCCTTTCCGAATACGATGTCGTCCAGCCTGACATACTCGTTGTCTGCGATAAAAAGAAGATAACCGATGCCAACATACAAGGCGCCCCCGACCTGATTATTGAGGTTCTCTCACCTAATACATCTCTTAAAGACAAGCGGGAAAAGAAGTCCCTATATGAAAGATTTGGAGTGCGGGAGTATATAATCGTCGATCCCCTTGAGCAGTATGTGGAAAGGTTTCTGTTTGAGGATGATGGTACTTACGGAAAAGGGGAGGTCTTTGGTCCTCAAGAGGTCTTGCAGATCAACTCGCTTGAAGGAATTGATATCAGTCTCTGGGAGGTATTTGAGGTTGAGGGTCCAAAAGAGATAAAAGAGAGAGATTAAGCCGCCTTTCTTTTCTCCTGTCTTCCCGTTCCGCTTCTTTTATTACTGTTTTAGCCATCTCTTCCCAATCTCCATCCTGAATGGCTCCAATGTCTTTAATATCACGTCAAGCCTGTCCTCATGAAAATGGGGAATCGCTGGAGAGTTTCTTTCCGAATATTCGACTATCTTTCTTATCTATCACTCCTGTATAATTATTATTTCTGCAAATTTACAGCTTAGAAGATTTAAGGTGAAAAATTAGTTGGAAGTATTATAATAGCTAAGCAAAAATATCAATATTTACTTTTTAAGATGTGACCCTCTTCCTATTTTTGCGAGCGATATGGACAGGATATTCAGGCAAGCAGCCTCTCAAAAGAAGTAAAATGTTGGAGGAATAAGTGGCAACGGATAAAAATCTCAAACGAGAAAAGGTGTGGGAACTGGTTAATGCCCATATTAAACCAGGCGGCAGGGTTTTGGAAATTAGTTGTGGAGAAGGCAAGACTTTAGAGAGGTTGCAGCAAGACGGCTATGTGGTCAGAGGTACGAATTATTCAAAATATCCTGATGCTATAAAATCTGTTGAGATAGACGAAGGGGTGGATATATTCAAAGGCATGCCGTATGATAACGAGAGTTTTGACTGTGTAATTCTGAGCGATGTGATAGAACACTTCCCGGATCACAATGCGGCAATTAAGGAGATTGCAAGAGTCATGAAAATAGGTGGGCAAGTTATAATTCTTACACCAAACACCCTTAAGACAAGCTCACGTCTCAGCTTCCTTTTCACAGGTTTCTTTAAAATAAAACGAGCCTTTGTAGGATTTGATGTCCCTGCAGAAAAGGCATTTACCTTTCACAACAACCCACCCCACCTGCCGACTTTTTTATACCTGTTGCATTCCAACTTTCTTGAATGCATCAAGGTTGATGCTGTTGGATACAAAGTAAAATCTTATTTTTTCTGGCTGATATTTTTCCCACTTATAATGCCAATGACCTATTTTAAAACTCATGTTGCAGAAAAGAATATTAAAGTATCAGGGACTTCTCCTCTTTTGTTCTCCACTCTTACTTCCTTCAAGACGCTCTGCGGGGAGTACTGGATTACTGTTTCTAGGAAAGTAGATGCATCAGCAAGACCCAATATAATTAAAACAAAGCTTCCAAAATGGGTTGAAAAGAGTTAAGTTGAACCTTATCATAAGGAAAAAGCATGCCTAATGTGTCGGTTATAATACCCACTTATAACAGGGCTTCAATGGCAATAGAGGCCATTGAAGATGATTCCGTGATTCCGGGATTCCCGGGGACACCATACTTAATTATTGACTCAGTGTTGAAAAACGGTTAAGATTCCCCTCTGGCTAGGATCGCTCGTGTGGTAGTCCCAGGAGCATGCTATATCGGCAGAAGCCTGGCCCGAAGGGACCACAAAAGAAAAGGGAAGATTCCTAAAATTAAGTATGGTGTCCCCAGAATTAGTTTATCATCTTATGGTGTTCCGACGCGTGAGTTGACCTGCGGGGTGACGAACATGAGCAAATTCGAGCAACACGAAATCGGAAGGTTCGTTGAAGAATTCTTTCGCTCACGAGGCGGTCTGCCTGGCAAGCTGGTGGTGGACTTGCCTGCGGGCGAGGGACGTATGAGCCGGACGTTGCGCGACCTCGGCGCCACGGTGGAACCTTACGATCTTTACCCGGAGTTTTTCAAGGTCGAGGGGATGACGTGCCGTTTTGCCGACCTCGAACAGGAACTTCCCATCCCCAGCAGGCATGCGGATTACGTGGTGTTCCAGGAAGGACTCGAACACCTGCCCGACCAACTGCGTGCATTGCGCGAGTTTAATCGCATTCTGAAAGAGGGCGGGCGTCTCGTTCTGACCACCCCCAATCCGTCCTGCCTGCGGGCCCGGCTGTGCCATTTTCTGATTGAAGGCTACCTGTTCAACCAGCTGCCCATCAATGAAGCCAACGCCATCCGGTTTCTGGACAACTCGAAAGGCCGCTATTATTTCGGGCACGTTTTTCTCATCAGCGCGCAGCGTTTGCGCATTCTGGCGCGCATCGCGGGCTTCCGCATCGCCGGCATCCACCCGAACCGTTACAGCAAATCCTCCGTGTTGCTCGGCGTGACTTACCCGGTGCTGTTTCTTTTCAACTGGTTCGCTTATCAAAAGACGCGGCGGCGCTACCGGCGGCTTGAAGCGTCGTGGCTACGGCAAACGCTGCGCGAAGTCATGGCGCTCAACCTGAACCCGCGAATCCTTTTCGCCAAAAAACTGTTCTTCGAGCTGGAAAAAATCTGCGAACCGCATGAAGCCGGCGCAGCGTTTGTGGACCGGACGAAGCAATAGGAATCTCTTTCCGGGAAGCCTGGGATTCATCCGGCGGGGCGAACCGCTGGGCAGCGGCGCGATGGAATCGAGTTATCGGCAATATCAATGCCGGTTCAAGCGGCCAGGACAGTTCTGGAGTCGGGCTAGAGACGAAGCGCTGATGTGTTTGGAAACCTTCTGGCGCAACGACCGATGGCACTTGCTGTTCCCTCACGCAACCTTCGGCGACCCCTCCAAAAACTGAGATGCATTCCGGCCTCGTCTTGGGTAACACCTATTTATCTGAACCAAAAATCATCTTGCCCGTCGCTCGTTGCTCTACTACCCAACACCCATTACCTATAACCCAAAATAAAGGAGACAGCGCAATGAACCAAAAATCTTTACCTAAAACGGTTATCTGATATTATAGAAATGGACAGGTGGAGTTTTATTTAAGAAGAAATATTCTATTTGAGCATGCTTTTATCTGTCTCAAATTACTTAAGTATTCTACAATTTTTAGGTATTATTCAGGGCTGGTTCAATTTTGTAAATTGAATCAATAAAAGCAAAATCTACCAAGAAATGAATGCATAAAATTGATTAATCTTTACTTCCTTTTGAAGCTACAAGCAGAATGTTCCGCACCCTTAAGTGACTCCAAAAGAATTTTATCTTGAGGCCGGACATTACTTTCTCAAGAAAGACCTTATAGTCTGCATTTACCAGCTTTGAACCGCTTATCAGGGTTGATTTAAATCCACAAAATCCCACATTTTCCATTTTTTCTTTTAATTCATGGTAAGAAAACATGCATAAGTGTCCTTCACGATTCTTATGATGGCCTAATCTATTTGGGCACCACACAAGATACATGCCTTTGGGTTTCAAGATTCGCAAGACTTCTAAAAGGTGTGTATCAACGTCTTCAGGATGAAGATGTTCAATCATGGAAGTACTAATTACCCAATCAAAAAATTCTGAAGGAAAATTCAAATTGACCGCTGACATCTGCAAAAACTCTACATTTTTAAGCTGATTTTGTGAGCCTGACAAGAAATCACGTCGATTTATGGCCGCCTCGACAGCTTTTGCAGAAATATCTATTCCGATCACGCTAGTTGCATGACTCGCCAGGGCACATGTTAAATCGCCTAACCCACATCCAATTTCTAAGATTCGTTCGTGGGATTGTCCAATAATATGTTTGAAGTTTGAAATTCTCTCAAGTCTTCTTTGTTTTGGGTTATAATTTGAAATACCGTGATTTTTCAAGAGGTTTTCGTAAGCCTTATCATAGGCATCTTCTGAAACTTTTTTTCTGGTTGTCTGACCGGCGGTTAAGATGTTTTTGAATAATTGATTTTTCTGTGTATCCATTGCTTTCCTTATTGGCGTTGAATAAAAAGCCGCTGACGAAGCCGCTTAATTTATGAAAATTCCTTCATATGATTTCTTATCGAAAAGTTTTGTGTATAAATTAATAAATTCAAGGGCATTGCGTGAAATGGTGTACCGTTCGGCTATTTTTCTGACAGCTACGGCAATTTTCATTCTATCAGTGGTGTTTGTTAAAAGAAACATTATTTTTTCTGATAAACTTGTAATGTCAGTAGGGTCGCTCAACAATAAATATTCCATTTCTTCCATTATCTCCGAAGCGCCGTTTAGCCTGCTCGTTATTACTGGCAGGCCGCTTGCCATCGCCTCAAGACACACATTTCCGAATGGTTCATAAAGAGTGGGAAACACAAAAATATCCGATGCTGCATAAAACCTCTTTACGTCTGATTGTGGGCCGGTAAAAATAACCCTGTTGGAAATGCCTAGCTCTCTTGAAAGACGAACATGTTTTTGCACATTATTGTCCTTACCGACAACAAGAAGTTTTGTATCCGGGTGGCTATCTTTTATGATGGCGCATGCATGCATTAAAAGGGTTAATCCCTTCCGCTCGAATCCCGTTCCGAGAAAAAGAATTACCTTTTCGTCTGATTTTATATTAAATATTTTCCGTATTTCATTGCCATACCTTTCCTTGTTTTGTGGGTGAAATGTTTCTGTGTCAACACCATTATAAATAACCTCTATATCAGCTTCTGGTACACCATAGTTTGAGACAATTTCCTTTTTTACCCGGTTTGAGACAGCGGCTATTTTTTTATAATTACCCTGTGAAAACTGCTTTTTTTCTGTGTACAGGATGAGTAATTGACGTAGCTGGTAGAGCTTAAAATAGCGCAAAAGTGGATTCCTGATTTTTTTCAGGACGTGTTTTCTGTATTCCTTGTGACAACCACCCCCTGCCCGGAAAACATCCTGTTTTATCGTCCTTCCGAAACCCTGGACAATATCGAACTGATATTTTTTAAGGATTCGCTGAGAAAACAATAAGAAGCTTAATACCTTTAAAAATTTGCCGAGTTTTATGATAGGGACCTTGTGCACTATAGTTCTTCTGTCAACTGGCCCATCAACCTTCCCCACGACCAGGTGTACCTCATGCCCCATATCAAGAAGTTGCCTGGAAAAGTTAAAGATGAATCGTTCCGTACCTCCATGTGTGGTATATTTGGGGTAAACCAGTGCAATTTTCAATATTGAAATACCTCTCTTTCGATATCCATTTTCAGAAAAAAATGCTTTCACGATTTAATATTGTAATGTACATTGAGAACTTTATGACAGTAATTTCTTGTATACATTTAATGTCCCTTCAATCATCTTATCGGTCGTAAATTTTCCCTCGACAAGCTTCCTCCCTATATTGCCATACATTGACCTCAACTCGGGCCTTTCAATTAGGTATATAAGCGCTTTTGCAAAGGACTCGGGGTCCTTTGGCGGCACTAAGATACCATTAATACCATTTTTCACCGCCTCAGGAATACCACCGGCGGTTGTTGATACAATAGGTTGCCTCATAGCCATAGCATCCAGAAGCGATGTTCCAAGTCCTTCAAGATGGGATGGGAAGGCAAAAATATCAAAGGAAGCTAAGATGCTAATAACGTCCTTTCTGAAACCAGTGAATATAAGGATATCATTAAGTCCGAGTTTATGAGCTTCTAATTCAAGTCTGCTCCTTAACTCACCATCACCAACAATAATAAACTTAATATTTTGATATTTATTTTTTATTATATTAGCCGCTCTTATAAGATATATTTGCCCCTTATGATCCGCCATATGGGCAATATTACCAATGATAATAATGTCCTTTCCGATACCAAACTCAGCTCTCACATCACTAATTACAGCGTTATCTAGCCTGTCCAGATCTATACAGCTTCTCACCACATCTATTTTTTGGGGAGATATCCCTCCCTCTGCCATCACCCGTTTTATGGCTTCGGAGACGGCAATATAATGAACAGCAAAGGAGTTGTATTTAAAGCGACTTCTTATAGGGAAATCTACTCTTCTGGATACCGCCATTGCTTTTACCTTTCCGAAGAAACGGGCCAAAAGTCCGATTGAATGGGCATGTGATGTATGGGCATGTAATATATCATATTTGCCTCGCCTGAGAAACCTTCCTATCTTCCATGCAGCAAGAATGTCAATTTCACTTCTCATTTTTATAGGAATTGCATCTATCTCAGCTTTTTTAACTGCATCCTCTAAGGAACTTCCAGGTTGGCATATCACAGAAGAAGTATGTTCCCTTTCCTTAAGCCCTTTAACGAGATACAAAAGTTGCTGCTCACCTCCCCGCCACGTTCTTTCAGTATCTATGTGGAGTATTCTCAATTCTGTACCTCGTAATTTTTACTAACTCAATTTTTTTCATTTGAACGGTCAGCTATATGAATCAACTCCCAAAGCTTGGCATATTTTAAAAATACATAATAGGCAGAAGATACTGCTATGATGAAGCCTGGAAGGCCATCTCTAAACCCCTGTTTCAAAATATATTTTTTGAAAAAAGTCAGCGGAGGTCTTGTTACGAGATTTAAGACACCGCCTTTTTTACCCCGTTTCTCATATTCCCTTGAGGCTACACTGGTAAAGCGATTCATGGCAGCCACATGGTCTTCTAGGTTCTCATAAGTGAAGTGATGTATATCCCCCTTCAGGTAACCGACTTTCCCATCCACCACAACCTCATCATGTGGTTCAATCCCAGCCCATCTTCCTTTGTTTGTCTTAAAAAACCGTAGTTTGTAATCGGGGTACCACCCGCTGTGTTCTATCCATCTTCCTAAGTAGTAAACTTTTCTGGGTATGAAGTAACCATCGCAATCTCCCCCTCTTCCCAAAATGTCCTGAATTTCTCTAGCTAGCTCCTGGGTAACCCTCTCATCGGCATCAATATTAAGAATCCAATCATGTGCTGCTAGACTCTTGGCAAAGGCTTTTTGGGCATTCATACCTGGCCAGGAGTTATAAAATATTTTCCCCGTGTATTCTTTGCAGATATCAACAGTTTTATCGCTGCTTCCGGAATCCACAATTACTATCTCATCGGCCCATTTGATACTTTCCAGGGCATCGCGAATATTTTTTTCTTCGTTGAGTGTTATGATGGTAACAGAGAGTTTTTCCATTTTTATTCTTTAGGTTTTTCTTCTGTGAACTCTGTAATTAACATTTTTTAGATAACCTTTAATTTGGATTTCCAAAAGTGATTCCGCTGAATGCTAAACTGAATAATTGATCGAAATATTTGTTTATCTTTATCACTAAGTTTTTTTATTCCCGTATATGTTCGATAGAATCTTAATCGATCAGTATAGGTAATACAATTAGGCATGGATGCATTTAGTTGAGTTAAGTTTTTGATCTTCTTTTTAAGTGTTATTCGTTTATTAAAATATACCCGATCTAAATCAATGTAAAAAATATTCCATGTATCTGGTAATTCTGTAATCATAATGTTACTTCCTTTTAAATCTCTATGATAAATACCCGAGTCATGGAACTGTCTAAGAGATAATGCTAAACAAGCAATGAACATTTGTTTTTTTTCTACGGTGGCTTTATCATAATAACTAAACTTTTCACTAACATATTTGTAACATGGTAAAAAACCAGAAATATCTTCCATAATAAGAAAGCTCTTTTTTAGCATACTGAACCTTTTTTCTTCAATTAATGCAATAGGTTGTGGTGTAAGGAAGTTTAGTGCGAGTATTCCATGGGCAGCGAACCACGCCTTTCGTGCGGAAGAGTGGAAGAAAGAATAAATAATTTTCTTCAGAAAGGATGGGTATCTATATTCTTTAATACATACACTTTCGGTGTTTTCATTCGCTACGCGTATCTGGGTAATGCCAGTTTTAGAAGATGATTTTATAACGTTATCAGACTTTATCTTAAAAGAGAGAATATGTTTGTTAATCAAATCAACTAACGTATTAACATCCCATTCTCGCCGCATGTTTATTGTATACCTGCCATATGTGGTGATTTTAAACACGGTATTATCTTTTAGACACTTTTTTGTCCTCCCATTCCAGAGCCGACGCTTAATCTTATAAATTTCGTCAAAGACCGATTTGTGAAAGATTTCTTTATCTTTGGTGGTTAACGTATTACTTGCATAATTGTCTATCAATGCCGCTATTTCGTTATTAGTACATATATCTAAAATAGAGTAGAAAAATCTCGCTAAGTCATAAATCTTCCAGGGTTCCGGCAGCCTCTTCCTGAATTTTATCCGTCCAACGTCGATCAGATAAAATGTATAATCATTTTGGTCTACCAGGATGTTTTCAGCATGAAGCTCACCGTGGAAAAAACCGTGTTCATGTATCATCTTAATATAAGAAATAAACTTCCTGAGCAATATATTTTTATTTATTTGTCTATACTCTGCCGATAATTGTTGGGTATTAACTAATCGTTCCTTAAGTGGTATGCTACCTGGTATAGTCCTCGAGATTATGTAACTTTCTTTCAGCATCCCAAAACATCTCTTTTCTCCTACTGCAACAGGTTCTGCAGTGAGCAGGTTATTCTTGAGCAACAAATTGCCTTTATCCCATTCTCTTTGTACTTTTGATATTGAAACCAGTGATTTAATGGCTTCTAAGTTATTCTTGACTGTATATTGTTTCATATAAAAAGACTCTTGATTGTGTGTATAATTTAATACCTTTCTGAAAGGGCTACTGCGAACAATCACCCAATTTTTACTCTCTTCTATGGAATCTAACAATTCTTTTAATGTGTTTGATGGTTCACCTTTTACCAACCATCGAATGTTATTTTTGAGATATTTATTAAATTTTTGATAAGTCCGCATATCTTTTTTGAGGGAGTAATCAACTGATTCCATCCTATTATATAGTTAAATATCCCCTTCTCTTTGATATATTGCCCAAATCGTGTGTGCATAACGGTTTAAATAGCACATTTGTTTTGGATAAAACACCTTTCTTGCCGCCGTTACAATGAAATTACGTTTCTTTTCATTTACAACACATTCAATTAATTTTATTGGATAGATGCTTTGCTGGGCATTATAAAATTCCCATGCTTCACTTAATCCAAAAAACCATTTATGTCTGTCTTGTGGTTTTTGAGCGGGTAAACCATAAAATGCAAATGTTCCCCTTCCTTTTTCAATAGGTCTCCTTGCGTTTGTCCAATTATTAGGAAGGGATATAATGATTGTCTTTTTTGCGACACGTACTATCTCACCAAATATTTGATGTAGATTATCAATATGCTCAAGTACATCGCAGCATACAACCACTTCAAATTCGCGATCCACAAAAGGTAACCGATCTAATCTTTCCAAGTCTACTTTTATTGTTGGCTTGCCATCAATATCAATCCCTGTATATTTAATACTTTTAACAATATCTTTTAAAGGAGCTTGGTCACAACCGACATCCAATATTCCACCTGTTAAATATTTTCCGAATTTATTTACAAGAAATTGCGTGCGTTCTACCCGGTTATTGAATGAAGCGTTAATGATAGTGAGTGATATGCAGTGTTTTGAGGAGTTGTTCATAAATGCCTAACTTATAGCAAACTTTCCAATTAACATATTATTTATGTCATTTAGATAAACTACTACATGTCCATATGTCCATTATATCTTTAAATAACGAAATTTTACATAAATTGGAATATATAATCAAGTTGTAACGAAGATATCGGGTATCTCATCAGGAATAGAGTATGACATGGGAAGGAAGTAAACGTTTTTCCGTAAAATCAGACTCTTCTCTTGGTCCTGCCGGAATCGGTGCGCAAATACATGAATTTCCTAGCGCGGCACAGCCGCAACCAAAACAAATTTAACCACAAAGGCACAAAGGACATAAAATGTTAAGCTAAGAGGTTGGGAAGTTGGGAAAATGAGCCTTGCTGTTTTCTCAATTTCTCAACTTCCCAAATTCTTCTTTGTGCTCTTCGTGTCTTTGTGGTTCGAAAAAACTTACCAAAAAAAGAAGTTT
>JANLHY010000080.1 GCA_024653795.1 Candidatus Brocadiaceae bacterium
ATCTACACAAAACAGAATACGTAGCGCGGGTGGTTTATCCCCCGCACAATGCCGACCACAAGGGATCGGCGCTACCCTTTCAAAGAGCTAAATTGTTACGATTTTTAAAGTTAAGCGCATCATAAGACTAATGGTGGGCGATACTGGACTCGAACCAGTGACCTCTTGCTTGTCGAGCAAGCGCTCTAGCCAACTGAGCTAATCGCCCTAAGTATTTCGCCAATCAAAACGTAAACATTCGGTAAACACATCTTACACATGTCATTCCCGCATGTTTTTAGCGGGAATCCAGGCGTGTGCTCTTGCTGGTTCAATCGTCCTCGATTGAACCAAAATGTTTCGGTTCAGGCTACAAGCCTGAACCAGCAAGGAAGTTTTTATTGGATAATATACTTAGGATGATTTTTATTGTCAAGATTTTAAAAAAAGTATTTAAAAAGAATGTGTGCTTTGCTATGATTTGATTATCAAAATTTTGGTAACATTTCAGCGCCCCCACCTGACTTCTCCCCCTCAGTGAGGGGGACAGGGGGAGGAAACGTTTTTCCCCCGCCCCTGGTGGGAGGGGCTAGGGGAGGGGGGGTGAACTGATACAAATTTTGTAATTTAATATCCATAACTTTCATAAGGTAAACAAATAAACCCGGTGTCCGCAATAATAGATAAAATAAAAGAATTAAAGACACAGAGAAACGCAATTATTCTTGCTCACAATTATCAAAGGGGCGAAGTGCAGGACATTGCTGACTTTGCAGGCGACTCCTTGGGACTTTCTCAGCAAGCGGCAAAGACGCAAGCAGATGTAATCGTATTCTGCGGTGTACATTTTATGGCAGAAACCGCTTCAATTCTCTGCCCGGACAAGCGGGTATTATTACCTGATGAACACGCGGGCTGCCCAATGGCAAACATGATAACCCTTAAACAGCTCAAGATAAAGAAAAAAGAATACCCTAACGCCAAAGTTGTTTGTTATGTAAATAGCACGGCTGCTATAAAAGCGGAGAGCGACATATGTTGTACTTCTTCCAATGCAATGAAAATCGTCTCTTCAATTCCCAAAGAACATGAAATACTCTTTGTCCCGGATAAAAGTCTGGGAGGCTATGTATCGTCCAAACTGAATAGACCCATGATACTTTGGGAAGGATATTGTCCTACCCATCATAGGATTCTGGCAGAACATATTATCAAGATAAAGGCAGCACATCCTGAAGCCAGGATTGTTGTCCACCCGGAATGCACATCGGATGTGATTGCACTTGCTGACCATGTTGCCAGTACGACTGGTATTGCCAAATATTGTAAGGAAGCGGATGCCAGAGAATTTATTATCGGCACTGAGACTGGCATACTGCATCGTTTAAGAAAAGAGAATCCACAAAAAGTTTTTTATGCAATTACGCAACTTGCCGATTGCTCTAATATGAAACTCATTAGTTTAGAAAAGGTTTTGTGGTCTTTGGAGGACATGGTTTACCAGGTTAAAGTACCGGACGATATAGCAGTAAAGGCACGATTAGCAATTCAAAAAATGCTCGATTTGTCGTAATAATTCACCACAAATGCCTGCCCTCATGGAAATGGGGGACGCAAAGAGCGCAAAGAAAGACTTATGGATACACAAGAAAACCTAAAAAAATTAGTAACAGTTCAGCACCTCCACCTGACCTCCCCCCTCCCCCTTTCTCCCCCTCAGCGAGGGGGACAGGGGGAGGGAATGTCCCCCGCTGGCGGGGGCGCAGGGGGTGGAAATTTCCCCCGCCCCTGGTGGGAGGGGTTAGGGGAGGGGGGGGGACTGTTACGAAAATTAAGAGATAATATAAAAGCTTTAGAAAGCGTTGTGGTAGCTTTTTCTGGCGGCGTGGATAGCTCCCTTGTGGCAAAAGTGTGTTATGACGTGCTTGGAGATAAAGCCCTTGCCGTAACTGCACGGTCAGAGACTTATCCTGCCTATGAATATGAAGAGGCCTTAAAGATAGCAAAAGAGATTGGCATTTCGCATATGACCATCGATACCAGCGAGCTTGGGATCAAGGGATTTGCCGAAAATCCCCCCAACCGGTGTTATTTCTGTAAATCAGAATTATTTGGGAAACTCAAAGAAATTGCTAAGGAAAAGGGGTATAAAAATGTTGCGGATGGCGCTAATCTCGACGATACAGGTGAATACAGACCCGGACTCGATGCCGCTAAGGAACTTGAAGTTCGCAGTCCCTTGAAAGAAAGTGGATTGAGAAAAGTAGACATACGTGAAATATCGAAATACCTCAAACTTTCCAACTGGGACAAACCTTCATATGCCTGCATGTCCTCGAGATTTCCTTATGGGCAATCTATCACAGAGGGAAAATTGACCATCGTAGCGGCAGCTGAAAATTACTTAAGAAGTATTGGACTGAAACAATTCCGCGTCAGACACCATGACACCATTGCACGAATCGAGGTATTGCCCGAAGATATTCCCTTGCTCTTGCAAGATGGCAAACGTCATGCGCTTGTAAAGAAATTCAAGGAAATTGGTTATAAATATGTCACGATCGACCTGGAAGGTTATCGCAGTGGGAGTATGAATGAGGTGCTTAAAACGACGAATATCATTTAATTTATGGAGAATCAGGAATGAGTACAATAGTGATTAAAGACTCTATAGATGAAAACAAAAAGAAAGAAGTATACGACATCGAGAAGAAACGTTTATTTAATGCTTATAAATATTGTGGCATTATTAACTGGAAGATAGAACCAATAAACTATCAAAAGGAATTAAGGGATGAATGGAAGCATTCTGATTGATACTAATATAGCTCTCTATCTTTATTTAAAAATCCCCCTTTTTACCGCCGACAAGGAATTCTTTAAAATTTCTGAAGAAATGGTGTCACACCACAAGTTTTCAGGTTTTTCCAAATGAGGGGTTCAGGTTACAAACCTGAACCTGCGCGGGTATGAATGAGGCATTGTTAGCAGTTAGCGGTTAGCAGTTACAAGTTAGAAAGACCCCTCTTGGGAGGGGATTTAAGGGGTGGGTAAGCTTGTCCTCGTGTAAACGGGGAGCGGTAATTCGTGGAAATATTCACTGAGATTTCACGACCCTTGTCCTCGTGAAAACGGGGAAAGGGACCCACCCCTAACCCCTCCCAAGAGGGGAATTGTAGAGTCTCCTCCCAAGAGGGGAATAATCCATGCCACCCTGTAACCCGCCTGTCTGCGCGCGGGGACGCACAGGCAGGCATAAATAAAATGAAAATCCCTATACGATTTTATTATTGAATATAGATTACTCAGATGCACTTTTCTGCTAATAGCTGAGCAATTATATAAAAACGAAAAAGGGTAATATCCGTAAATGAATATTACCCTTTTTTAGGTTTAAGAATTAAAATGTTTTATCATTGCAAGATCGCTGTATCAGTTCCAACCGTACTAACTGTACGAGCAGTAATAGTTCCACCTACTCCATACCAAATATTATCATAAGCCGAACCATTATAATAACCACATGTTTCTGTACCTTTCCACTCTACATGGCCATCGATATATAGTACATTTTGCCCCTTCTGCCCGTGGTTAGCTGAAAGTGTTGTACTAGTTCCCAACCTATCTGCCGCTATAGCAGTACCAGGATCCATTGTCGCCGTATGATTATCATCATACCCATAACTGCATGTTGATGCAATGAAAGAAGTATTTGTTGTTGTTAAACTCAAAACACTGGATTCAGAAACAGCAGTATCACTCGTGCATCTAAAGACTTTTCTATCAGTAAGATATGCGTCAAAAAGTTTTCCAAGTGATTGTAATTCTTCAGGTGCATCGTCACTGCCACTCGTCGTGGGGAATGCCTCGCCGTTATCATTGGCATACATATTCAGCGCCAAGCCAATTTGCTTAAGATTTGATGCGCACTGTGTCCTGCGTGCCGATTCACGCGCCCTGCCTAATGCAGGCAACAAAATACCGGCAAGGATGCCGATAATGGCAATTACGACCAGTAACTCAATTAACGTAAAACCTGCACTGCTCCTTTTCTTCACCATAACGAGTCCTCCTAAAGATTGTTAAGGTTACCATGATACGATTTTACATGTTACTATTTTTTTGATCACCTCCTTGTTGTTGAAAAGGATATGTATCGTATTTTTTGCTATTATATCATTATAAATATCTCCGTCAACTAATATTTACACGTTTAATATCGATATTAACCCGACTTTCGCAATTCGAGGCGAAAAACGGTTATTTTTAGGCATGAAACGCCCTGAAACCCTTGATTTTAAAGGAGTGAATTTCCAAAAAGGG
>JANLHY010000084.1 GCA_024653795.1 Candidatus Brocadiaceae bacterium
CAGAGTCTCAACCCAACCTTATATGTTATGGTGTATCAGGGCTAAAGCCAGGTTCGGTTCGTCTCTTAGTCCCCAGCCTGAAGGCTGGGGTTATTCTCCGGTCGTCAGCCTAAGAGACAGAGTTATAACTCCGCCATTTATGGCGGAGATTATACCCGCAATATCAATGCGGCTTTAGCCATGACTTCCAAAATTGTCCAATAGTAAGCTTTCTAGAGGGGAGCTTAAAAGTCGCTGCCGAAGGCAGCCTAATTAAGGAGTTTTCCGTGAATATAGAAGTTATGGCTTTGTGTGATGCAACAACAGAATCTCAGGGAAAATTAAATATATTGGGTACTTTTGATACAATCTTTTCCCGAAAATTGCCAGCTGTGAGTTCGCAGTGCGCTGTAGCGCTCAGAGTAAGGTTTAACCAGATAGAAAAAGGAGAGCATAAAATAAACTAAATCTGGTTAATGAAGATGGTAAACACAAGATTAATTATGCAGGGATATTTGGAAGTAATAAGGTACACGGTTCAGAGTATTTTGGAGAAATGTTACCTTCCGTTGTAATCGAAAATTTACGGCGTCTCTTTTATAGGTAAGAAGTTTGGATCAAATAAAGCCAGAAGAATATTTAACTCGATATATTCTTCATAAGGGCCATTTTAGTATTACACAAAAAAGACCAAAATATGTAGTATTCATGCCGTCTCCTCATGGAGAAACATCGGTATTTTGCATTTCGAATTTATCTGACAATGAAATCTGGGATATAGGCGACCGTGAAGTAGCTCAAAAACGTGGGTTACCTCTCTTAGGACATGCTGATATTTTAGCATTTCATGTTCTTAACAAAAATTTGAAATTAATACCCGACAACTGCCCACCACGACATGCAAATATTATTAAATGGTTTCCCCTTTGGCTAAGGTAAGGCCATATGTTGTAAACAGTAGATATGAGATAGCAACAATATATTGTACTTTCAATCAATTACTTTAGTTAAAGGGGAAACCATATATTATTAATTGGCCAACTGAAAAATCAGAACAAAAATTAATTGCTATTGAATTGGCGGAGAGTTCACAATTGCATCTAAAGTAAACTATTATCGCTTTGAGGTGATAGCAATTTGCCTTGAGACTAAAAAAATACCTTCCAGATAAAAACGGAAATCATTGCTAACCCGACTTTCGCAATTCGAGGCGAAAAACGGTTATTTTTAGGCATGAAACGCCCTGAAACCCTTGATTTTAAAGGAGTGAATTTCCAAAAAGGG
>JANLHY010000099.1 GCA_024653795.1 Candidatus Brocadiaceae bacterium
ATATAAAATACATGATCTACCTTTTCTATAATCTGTTCGTCCCCCTCCGTCGCAATGGCAATGACCCTTCCGCCCCTTGCTTTGACCTCTTCGATGTTACTCAGGATTTTTCCGTAGACACTGTCTTTCGTAGCAAGAAAGACAACCGGCATATTTTTGTCAATAAGGGCAATGGGACCGTGTTTCATTTCCGCAGCGGGATAACCCTCGGCATGGATGTAAGAAATTTCTTTTAGCTTTAAAGCGCCTTCAAGCGCCACGGGGTAATTATATCCCCTTCCCAGATAAAGGGCATGGTTACTGTCTTTGTAGTCTTTCGCAAGTTCAATAATCTCTTCTTCCCTTTCGAGGATTGTCTGTATCTTATCTGGTATGGATTTGATAGCATTCACCATATCTGAATATCCATTAATATTGGTATATTTCAGCTTCATCAGATAGATTGTAATCAAGTACATGACGGCAATCTGTGCAGTGAATGCCTTAGTGGATGCAACCCCAATCTCCGGGCCTATGTGTAAATAAACGCCAAAGTCCGATTCTCTTGCTATGGTGCTGCCAACGACGTTGCAAATTGAGAAGATCTTTGCACCCTTGTGTTTTGCCTCACGCATGGCGCCAAGGGTGTCTGCCGTTTCACCTGACTGACTTATTGAAATTACGATAGTGCCTTCTTCTATTACCGGGTTCCGGTATCGGAACTCCGAGGCATATTCTACTTCAACGGGTATGCGCGCCAGTTCTTCCAACATATATTCGCCTACCAGTCCCGCATGCCAGGAAGTGCCGCAAGCGACGATAATGATGCGTTTTGTTTTTAAGAGTTCCTTTTCGTAATTAATGAGTCCTCCAAGTTTAATGAGGTTGCTGCCGATTTCAAATCTTCCACGCATCGCATTTTGTAATGCCTGAGGTTGTTCATGAATCTCTTTAAGCATGAAATGCTCGTACCCGCCCTTTCCAATCATATCTATATTCCACAGCACCTCTTCTACTTTTTTATCCGTGGGAATATTCTGGATAGTCTTTGTTTCATAATGGTTCGCGGTGAGAATAGCAACCTCATCATCGTCCAGATACACCACGTCTCGGGTATGTTCCAGCGATGCTGAAACATCGGAGGTAATAAAATATTCCTGGTTACCGATTCCTATAACTAAAGGCGACCCTTTCCGTGCTGCTACAATTTTTTGTGGGTCTTTGGGAGAAATTACTGCAATGCCATACGTCCCCTCTACTTCTTTCAATGCCTCCATGACGGCCATTTCAAGGTTGCCCAGAAAATATTTTTCAATCAGGTGTGCTAATACCTCTGTGTCTGTTTCACTCCTAAAAATATGCCCTTCCCGCTCTAATCGTGCCTTTAAATAATCGTAGTTTTCAATGATTCCATTGTGCACCACAGCAATTTCGTTTTTGCAGTCGATGTGAGGGTGTGCGTTTTCAATCGTAGGGGCGCCGTGGGTTGCCCATCGGGTATGCGCAATTCCCATGTTTGTGTGGATATTGTTTCCGTTGAGCTTCTTTTCCAGTTCGGCGATCTTGCCTACGGCCTTTTCGCATCGTAAGGTACCGTTCTCGATAAATGCTACGCCAGAAGAATCATACCCACGATATTCGAGTCTTTTGATGCCGTCGAGAAGCACCTTGATGGCCTCTTTATGTCCAATATATCCTACAATTCCGCACATAAAGATTTTCCCCCAAAAAAATACCACATATTGTAGTCCTTAGATAAAAAGAAGACCACCCATTCACCCCTCCTTGCGAAGGAGGGACATTGAAAAACTATTATTTTACCTCCCCTTCATCCCCTCCTTGCAAAGGAGGGGAAAGAGGGGTGGTTAAAAGTTTCCACAGCATTTTACTCGATAGTAATCGGTTGCAAAATATTTACAATATTATTATGCTTAATGAATACTATTGTCAATATGAAAGTTCATTTGACAGTAATTTATGGTTGTGATAC
>JANLHY010000102.1 GCA_024653795.1 Candidatus Brocadiaceae bacterium
TTGTGCTGGTTCAGGGCTTGTAGCCTGAACCGAAACATTTTGGTTCAATCGAGGACGATTGAACCAGCAAAAAAGGCAATAAGTAAGTAGACATAAAAAAATATAAGGCTTGTCATTCCCGCATGTTTTTAGCAGGAATCCAGACTTGTCCTCGACTTCGATCGGGGACTTGTTCTCAACTTGGCTGGAGAATGGCTTATGTTTAATAAATATTTTTATATATCTTGGCAAGTAAGCGGAATGGGACGTTGTATATTGGAGTGACCAATAACTTGGAAAGGCGCGTGTATGATCATAAAAACAACATTGTTAAGGGTTTTACTTCAAAATATAGTGTCCATCAACTTGTATATTATGAAGAGACAAATGACATATAAGGTGTCTCTTATTTATTGCCTTTACTTAGTGGTAGGACAAGCGTCCCCGCTTGTCATCATAATGTCAGGCGAGGACGCCTGACCTACCATAGGGGCTGGGGGGGTGTTGCGGCAAACTTACACACCCCTTTGTCCCCTCTTTTTAGAGGGGAATCATAAAAGATTGAAATTCCTGAACATTTAATTAGGCATTCGGCAACTATTTCTATTTGCATATAGTGGTAACTCATGAATTACCACTACCAGATTGAAACTCCTTGAAAATCGAGCTAACAACTCTAAACTACATAAAAGCATTTTCGACCGTGGGGGTATTATCTGTCATTTTTGGTCTGGAAACATGGTTACCATTCTTTCATGGCAGGCAACGCAGGATTATACACGCCCGGCGTAACCTTGCAATTGCCGTACTCAACGCAGTGATACTTGGATTGCTTTTCTCAAAACCTACCTCAATGGTAGCAGGTTGGACGGCATCACTTTCTCTTGGAATAGTACACAGGTTGAATGTAAATACCCTGGTTGATACCTTACTAGCAATTATTTTAATGGACGGTTGGATGTATCTGTGGCATCGCGCCAACCACCGCATCCCCTTCTTATGGCGAATCCATCGCATGCACCACAGCGACCCCCAGATGGATGTAACGACGGCATTAAGGTTTCATACAGGAGAACTTGTGCTTTCATCCCTATTAAGGTTTGCAGTCGTCCCTTTACTGGGTATGAACCTCTGGCAGTTAATCTTTTACGAAATCATCTTATTACCGATTATCCAGTTCCATCACAGCAACGTCAATTTACCGGAGAGTTGGGATCGATGCCTTAGGACCATTATCGCCACACCAAACATACATCGTGTGCATCACTCCCGCTGGCAGCCTGAGACCGATTCAAATTACTCAAGCATCTTTTCCTTTTGGGACAGAGTGTTTGGTAGTTTTCGACTCAGGGAAGATCCCCATACACTTCAATATGGGCTTTATACCTATGACGCCCAGGAATGGCAAACTACCTGGGGAATGCTGAAGACCCCTTTTTTAACCACTTCCTTCATTACGAAATAATAATAGGCACACGTATTTTAAAGCTCTACATACCGTAGAAACTAAAATAGCCGGATTTATCACTCACCATGTGCTAAATCCGGCTATTACCCAAACTCCCTCATATCCTTTCAAAGCCTCCTTCAATTCGCAAATTTTACGGATTTTCATATAATTAGCAGTAGCGAGTAAAGACCAACGCACTTTATATATTTGTTTAATTTTGCTACGAGTGGCTTTATGTCGCTACTGATATTTTCAAAGAACTTATGGAATTGGGGACGGTTGTTACTTCTCTTATACTCCTCTAAAGGTGTTCTTACCTCACGCCTTACACCCTCGGGGAACGTTTAACCCCAATAACCCTCCCCCAACTCCACCATTATTATATCACAAAAAGCAATTTTTGCAAATTTCATAACAATAATAAATGTGCACATTGAGTATCTTTTTTGCTGCATAAAATACTTGTTTTATTGAGAGAAAATAAGTATGCTTTGCAATATGAAGAATTTTGACCGTAGATGTTTCATTGAAAAATATAAAGGAGTTGTGAAATGAGAAGATTTTCGATGTTGTTTGTGTTGAATTTAACGTTAATAACAGTTGTTTCTGTACATAGCACATATGCCGGTAAGCCAGCTAAAGCGCCACAGGCGGAAATATATATGAAAGCTACACAAGATGAGTCTCCCCAAGAGGTGTCTTCCATTTCTGGCAAAGTCGTTGAAACGATGAATAGCGGTGGTTATACGTACCTCTGCATCGAAAAGGATGGTAAAAAGAGCTGGGTGGCAATACCTGAAACAAAGGTGTCCGTTGGGGAAAATATATCTTTACCGCCAGGTTATGAAATGGTCAATTTCACCAGCAAGACACTTAATCGGACGTTTGAGAAAATCATCTTCACTACAGGTCCATCATCAGCGCAATCAGCGCATGGAGCATCTGACAAAATGAGTGTCCATGGCGGTGCAATGGGCAGTAAGAGCGCAGATACATCAACAACTGAGAACATAAAGGTAGAAAAAGCAATCAGCCCGAATGCTTACACAGTGGCAGAGATTTTCGGGAAAAAATCGGAACTTGACAAGAAAAGCGTTGTTGTCAGCGGTAAGGTTGTGAAAGTTTCTGCCGGCATCATGGGAAAGAACTGGCTGCACATACAGGATGGAAGTGGAAACGCAAAGGATGGCAATAACGACCTGGTTGTAACGTCTCAGGAC
>JANLHY010000113.1 GCA_024653795.1 Candidatus Brocadiaceae bacterium
GATACATAGAGTGTGGCTCCTCTGCAGTTTGTGCCACCTTCATGTATTGCATAAATCTCGGCGTGCGCCCCTCCAAATACCTGGTGATAGCCTTTCCCAGCAATTTCACTGTCTTTTACAAGCACAGCGCCCACCATGGGATTGGGTTCTACCTTTCCCCTGCCTTTCTCAGCCAGTTCCAGGGCAAGCGCCATATATTTTTCATCAACCTCTGGTGTAGCCATATGTAAATATTAATTAACCACAAAGTCACAAAGACCACAAAGAAGAAGTTGTTATTACCCAGTACAAACCTCTGTGTCCTTTGTGCCTTTGTGGTAAAAATTCATCTTCGTAACGCTTCTAATCTTTGAAAATAATCGGGAAATGTTTTTGATACACATTCGGGGTATTTTATTTTAATCCCATTTGCACGTAGCCCAATTAATGCAAAACTCATGGCCATACGATGGTCATCATAGGTTTCTATTTCGGCTGGTTTCGGTGTGGAAGGTTCGATCTCGAGGCCATCCTCATATTCAACCGCCGAAATACCCATCCGACGCAGTTCATTTACTACCGCGGCGATGCGGTCTGTCTCCTTTATGCGCATGTTTTTAACATTTCGGACCCGTGTCTTACCACGGGCGAATACCGCTACAGATGCCAATGTCAGCACCACATCCGGCATATCACCCATATCTACATCAACCCCATGCAGCGAATCCCCCTGTACTTCAATCCAGTTGGCACTTGCAATAACCCCGCAACCCATACTTTTCAAAACGTCTACAAAATGGATATCCCCTTGTAAAGAATCACTTCCGATACCCATAACCCTAACCTTTCCACCAGTGATGGCGGCAGCGGCAAAGAAATAGGAAGCAGCAGATGCATCTCCCTCAACCTCGTAATGTATCGCCTTATAACTTTGCCCAGATTTTACGAAGAATGTCTCATAGTCTTTGTTTTTCACATCCACGCCAAACTGACGCATCAACGTTATCGTCATATCTACATAACGCTTTGATACTAGTTTACCCTTTACTTCTATGGATACATCGTTTTTTGCATAAGGCGCTGTCATGAGCAGGGCGCTAAAATACTGGCTGCTCAAATCCCCCTTCACAACGGCTGATCCACCTTGTAATCCTATCCCTCGGATTAAAACAGGCGGGCAACCATTATTAAATTTAGACACGACATCAGCCCCAAGCTGTTTTAAACCGTCTAGTAAATCCTGTATAGGTCTTTGCCTCATACGCTCAATACCGTCAATTTCATAAGCCCCATTACCCAGGGTTAACATGGCCGTTAAAAACCTCATGGCAGTTCCTGCATTCCCGATAAACAAATTTGCTTGTTTCGCCGGAATGATTCCGCCTTTGCCGTATATGATAAACCTGTTAGCGCTTTGATCTTCTTTGATGGGTATCCCTAACGCATTTAAACTGGACGCCATGTATTTAGTGTCATCGCTAAAAAGTGCATTGGTAATCGTGGACTCTCCATCAGCTAATGCCGCAGTGATAAGCGCACGGTTTGTATAACTCTTCGAACCAGGCACACACACTACGGCATCTATCTTTCCCGTTACAGGTTTTATCTCTATCGCTTTATAGTTTCCCATATTAATATTTTTAGTCCTATTTAATACCCTTTTGGTAACAGTTCACGTGTATGTGTAAATGGCGCATAACAACCCCCAGAATCCTCCTTTTTTACGGGGGACTTTAAAAATCCCCCTTAGGGATTGACAATAAATAATCTGAACAAGTTTGTTGTCCGATACTTTGAAGAGCAGGCACTTCGACAGGCTCAGTACAAGCACTGTCAGGGCTAAAGCCCAATTCAGACTTCGTCGTGAGCTCAGTCGAACGATAAGACCGTCACTAACCCCAGCCTTAAGGCTGGGGTTAGTGGATACACGTCCTACCGGGGCTTTAGCCCTGATGCTTGTACTGAGCCTGTCGAAGTGGCACAGCAACATGAAGTTGTTCCTGTTATTTATTGTCAATCCCTTCGTCTTTATCCTCACATATATTTTTAAGATTAAAAATAAAATATTCCTATTTTTAATCTTTAGTGGGTATTTGCCATAAGACACTCATTTTTCAATCGTCCCTATGGGACTTAAATCATCTATCAAACCGAAAACAGGCAATAAATTGCCTGCCTACTATCATTTACTCGTTACGGAGTGCGAAGGGTAAAATAACTACACTTTTCCTTCCCTCCCATTAAAAATGTGGGTAAAGATAAGCACAAGGGGAGAGGAAACCTTTACTCTCTTACTCCTGTATTTCTATATTCGTGCCGATTCGTGTCAATTCGCGGCAAAACAGTCACTTACTCCCTTTTTATAATTACCACAATTGCGCCATTTGTTTTTATATTTACTGCTGAGGTTAAATCTGTTTCCAGGATACGTTCTTTCGGAAGGGAGAGATTTTCACACACAAACATTCGTCTATCTCGAATTCCACCTGCTAATAATTGGCGGGCGATAAAAGCAGGGGTATTTTTATGGTCTGTCAGTATTCCAACTTTACAATGCTCTCTAACACTTTTCATGAGTTGTGCGTACTCAGTATCTCTTCCGTGCAGGCTGATAAAGTATGCATCATCCCAGCTTTCTCCTATGGCAGCAAAGGCAAGCTGTATGCTGCTAATTCCAGGAATAATAATGCAGGATTCACGCCCCAGCTTCTTTATTATCAACCTCGAGTAACTAAAGAAGCATGGATCGCCGCTCACCAGCACTACGACTTGTTTAGTAGAACTCCAATCCGCAATCCTATTTACTAAGACACGGTAATTCTTCTCCAGGACTATTTTTTCGGCATCAACATCTGAAAAAAGTTTTAACAAACGCCGGCTTCCCACAAGGACATCAGCCTTTTTGACGTTATAAAGGGCCTTGGGAGAAATATACGCCTTTAACCCAGGCCCACAACCCACTATGATGACTTTGTTTTGGTAACGTTCAACCATGTCTGAGCGCTAATCGAAATGCCTATAATCGAGCCTTTCATATCAAATAAAATCACGCCAACCTCTAAGGTGGGAAACGGCTGTTTGTCCCTATAAAATTCAAGTACCTTAGTTTCTACCTTTTCGGCAACTTCATCCATTATAGATAAATATTTATACTCTCTTAATAATTCAACAATTCCTTCTATGGTTGAAACCTCTTTTAAATGATTGAGTATTGCATTTGGTAGTCTTGTTTCGGTCTTCTGACCCCTGACCCCTGACTCCTGCCCCCCATTCTGTACCTTAGTATTACATCCTAAAAACTTCTTTTTTTTGCAAGTTTTGACCTCCCCTTCATCGTTCGACTGAGCGCTCACGACGAAGTCCCCTCCTTGCGAAGGAGGGGAAAAAGGGGTGGTTAATTGCTTGCAATAATGCTGCTCTATGATATCTATGAGGATATCATTTGCAGGCATTGAGACGGTGCTGTGTGTCTGAAAATCACCCCGTAACAACTTTGCTAATTTCCCGGGATGTCCCGCAAGTATGATCCTTTTAAAGTTCCTTTGTCCCGCAGCAGTAAGCATAAAGCCAACAAAATTACTTATTTGAATAACCTGGTCTTTCGGGATGTTAAAGAGATTAAGGATGGAACGTTCACCAAGACTGCCTGGCACCAGCACTACCGTTTCATATCCGATCCCTTTGGCAATATCGAGTCCGCACAATAAAGAGGTTTTGAAGGCGTCTTCTGACATAGGCCGGACAATGCCTGTAGTTCCTATGATGGAGATACCCCCAATAATACCAAGTTTTGGATTAAACGTCTTTTCCCCCAAAGCCTTTCCATCTGGCACGGAGATGACGATTTTTAGTCCACAGCCGTTGCCAATGACCTCTTTTACTGCACCTTCAATCATACGCCGTGGTACAGGGTTGATTGCTGCATGACCGACGGGTACCTGCAATCCTGGCTTTGTCACCCGACCAACGCCTTCACCGCCGTCAATTTCTATTGTTTGTGTAAAAATTCGTTTAATCTTTGCGTATATATAGCAACCATTGGTTACGTCAGGGTCATCTCCGGCATCCTTTTGTACAGCACACGCTGCCTCATTGGCTGATAGTTGCCTGTGGTGGACTTTAAGTCTGAGTTTTACACCTGCCGGCGTATTAATCTCTACTTCACCAGGTATATTTCCCGTGAATAACCCAATAGCCGCCGCCTTTGCCGCTGCCGCTGCGCAACTGCCTGTTGTATAACCAAATCTCATATAAAAATTCTTTCAAGACTAACCAGAAAGAGTCTGGAAAATATAATCGCTTTGACAAGAGCAGTAGACTGTTTAAAATCATAAAATGAAAACTCTTCAGACTTGTTCGGGTTAAATAATTATAAAATAATGTTTGTGTGATAACAATATAATTCAACCTATTTCTCTTGACACCCGTAATTTCACACATTATTATGCTGGCAATAATAAAAATGGAAGATTGGAGGATATGTGGGAATCCCTGAAGAATCTGTAATCATATGGACTGGCTATATGAAGTATTGAGCAGAATTAAGGGGATTTGAACTTTCAAAGATTGAAAATATATTGAGGCATTCAGCAGAAAGATACCTTGATACAGCAACCCAACGCTCAATTGTGGTAGGCAAACATGAAGATATACTGGTTATAATTCCATATGAGAAACATGGAATCGAAGTAACACCAATCACAATTCATGCAACTATACGACAACAAATTAATTTCCGACTTAAAACGGGGAGGTTTATATATGGATAAAACAAAAATGGCATATTTTAAAGACGAAGATATTTTGCATATAGTCATCTCTGACGAAAGAGAATCAGATAGCATTGAGTTAAGCCCAAATATTACAGCCGAGTTGAATGAAAGTGGTGAATTAATCGGCATAGAGATATTACAGGCGAGTTCTTTTCTGCGCGATTCTATATTAGAATCATCACAGGCTAAGATATTAAAATTAAAGAAACCGTATAACAAATCAATACAACGGACACGATAAAACTGTGCCGCTGATTGCAGGTGTTGTGCATACGATAATTTAGACTTGGAAAAAAGGAAATATACAAGGGAATTCTTACTTATAGAACTGAAGCGGATATCAAAGTGCGATTGATGTTTAATCAAACTTCATGGTTCCGGTTGTAAGCCTGAACTCGCCTGAATCAGTTTGGGAACAAGCATTCAGATTTCAAGCAGTAATTCCCGTTTCTCCGTTTCGCCATCATCACCCTTTCGCCCTATTTTACAGAATGTTCTTTAGCCAGCTTAATAATCGCATTAACGATAGATACCGCCACCGCACTGCCTCCTTTCCTGTTCGTGTTGGTTATATAAGGGATAGACTTGTCCTTTTCTCCGAAAAGGGAAATGTCTTTTAACGCATACTTTGCCTCGACTGCACCCACAAAACCAACTGGAATGCCAATTACCAGGGCTGGTTGGGCTGACCCTTTTTTAATTAGTTCGATGAGTGCAAACAGGGCAGTAGGGGCATTTCCAATGACTACAATACCATCTTTCATCTCAGAAATTGAATGTTGCATAGCCATCGTAGCTCTGGTTTTGCCTAAATTATTGGCCTCGTCAATAACAGATTTGTCAGCAATCTTACAAATCACCTTACCCCCGAATTTTTCTACAGGGCCTTTGCTAATGCCGGACTTTACCATGTTTACATCGGTAATAATATTTTTCCCGTCTTTTATTGACTGAATACCGGCCTCAACGGCTTTAGGATGGAAGATTAAATTATATGCATATTCCGTGTCACCTGTGGCATGTATGGCGCGCTGAATAATTGGCCTATGGTGTTCAGGAACAGACTCCAGATCAACCAGTTTATCGATAATCTCGAAACTCTCATCAACTATGGCTTGTGGTTGTTCGAGGCGTTGTTTACTTCCATATTGTTTTTCTATTAGTACCTCATGAATACGGTCGGCAGCAATCAAGGCAATCCGTTCGTCTGCGCCTATATTATTGGCGTAAATGAACTCGACTTGCGGATATTTCGATTTTTCATTTTCCAACATTTCAGGGATATCTTTAAAGACATGATTTCCCTTAAATAGCAGTAGCGGTACAACGACAATTCGATCCACACCACTTCCCACAGTCTGTTTTACAACTTCAGGGAATCCCGGTTCCGCTAACTGCAGAAAGGCAGCCTCTACCACGTCCCACCGATTCATTGCTCGCAGCATGTCAGCCACCTTAAATAAACCGTCATTACCGCTGTTTAATTTACTGCCATGCGAAATTAATATAATGCCAGTTTTCATTTTTTTCTCTTTTAGTTATCCTGTTAATCCTGTCTAAATGAAAATCCTGATAATCGTTCGACTGAGCGCTCACGACGAAGTCTGCGTTTATCTGCGTCCAAATGAGATAGATATTACGCTGCTTCATGCTTTTGAAATCGATTTATATGAGATTCTATAAGCTCAATAATTTCCTTAAAATTCGTGCATTTTACCAGGTAAGGACGCAGTTCGGTTGCATTATGCATACCCATGATGTACTTGATCACATGTTTACGAAAAAGGATAACACCAACATCCTGCCCGTAATATTCAAGCATATGCGATAAATGTCGTTTTATGAGTTCTATCTTCTCGTGAAAAGAGACGTGATTCCTGTCCTTATATTGAAAAATCCACGGATGGCCAATAGCGGCTCGTCCAATCATTATCCCATCGCAACCTGTATGACGTTTGATTCGTTCAACGTCTTCCACGCATTTTACATCACCATTGCCAATAACTGGTATCTTTACTGCTTGTTTGACTTCTGCAATTGCATCCCAATCTGCCTTGCCGAAAAAAAACTGTGATCTCGTTCGTCCGTGTACGGCAATGAGAGAAGCGCCATTGTCTTCGAGAATTCGAGCCACTTCCAGATAATTACGTGACTTATTGTCCCATCCCAGTCGAATCTTACCGGTTACGGGAACGCGCAGAACCTTAGTGAGTTTATTAAAAATACGGCCAATTTTTAAGGGGTCATTGAGAAGTCCTGCGCCAGCGCCTTTGCCGGCAATATCAGAAACTGAGCAACCCATGTTAACATCTATAATATCAGGCCCTAAAGGTTCTATTATGCGACAGGCTTCGGTAATTTTATCTTCGTCATTTCCAAGAATCTGAAACGTAACAGGACGTTCAACTGGTCTGAAATCAAGTATTTTGAAGGTTTTTGGATTTTTCCACAGCACGCCATCCATGGAAACCACCTCTGTGTAACTCATAGCCATCCCGAATTCGCGACAGATCAGCCGAAACGGGATGTCAGAGAATCCAGCCATTGGGGACAGGATCAAATCTCCATACACAGGGATATTCCGTATGAAAAACGATGGTTCACACATAAATATTAAACAAATTTATTTAGAGTTTCGGATTTCGTGCTTCGAGTTTAACAGGCATAATTATAACATAGAGATAATAAATATCATTTGTTTTTTTTGATAGAATACGGTATTTTATGGATGAGAAATAAAAGAATGAAGATGAAAATTTAATATTTTTTATCCGGATGAATATGGCTTATCAAGACCTGTCGGATTTTATAAAAAAACTGGAAGAATCAGGACAATTAAAACGCATAAAGACCGAAGTCTCAGTTGATTTAGAAATTACAGAGATTGCCGATCGTGTCTCCAAGGCGTACGGACCTGCCCTTCTCTTTGAAAATGTAAAGGGCTATTCGATGCCGGTACTCATCAACGCCTTTGGCTCTTATGAACGCATGGCTATGGCGCTCAATGTTAAGAATGTGGATGAAATTGCCCGGGAGAT
>JANLHY010000135.1 GCA_024653795.1 Candidatus Brocadiaceae bacterium
TGGGTTTTGTCTTTTAAAACCCAACCTAATTTAAAGCCATATTCATAATACCACCCACATCTAAAATGAGGCTCACGTTCCCATCTCCAAGTATGGCGCTGCCTGAGACGCTTCGAACATTACGAAACTGCTCTCCGAGGCTCTTGATTACTATCTGCTGCTGTCCCAGGAGGTCGTCAACGAGGACTCCACACCTTTGTCCTTCTCCTTCAACAATTAGGATTAATGCCTCCCATGGATTGGTTTTTTTTGGTTTAACGTTATGTAAATTATGTAAACGCACAATGGGCAGCAGATTGCCTCGTATACTGAGCATTTCACCGCGCTGTTGTACTGTAGAAATCTGTTCCTTGCTTGGGCGGATAGATTCTTCGATTGAAAGCATGGGAATAATATACTTTTCATCACCAACCTGTACGATCATGCCGTCAATAATTGCCAGGGTTAGAGGCAGTTTAATGGAAATTTTAGTGCCTTTCCCTTCCACCGTGGAGATATCAACCTTGCCGCGCAAACGATCAACGTTCTTTTTCACGACATCCATGCCTACGCCGCGCCCTGAGATGTCGGTTACCTTTTCTGCCGTTGAAAACCCGGCGGCAAAGATGAGGTTGTAGATTTGCATATCAGAGAGAGAGGCATTTTCATCAACCAATCCTTTTTCAATGGCCTTCTTTAAAAGCTTGTCTTTACAAAGTCCTTTTCCGTCATCTTCGATTTCGATAATGATGTTTCCGCCTTTGTGGAACGCATTTAATCGCACAAGACCCTCTGCGGGTTTCCCCTTAGAAATACGTTCGTCCTGAGGCTCAATCCCGTGATCTATTGAATTTCTGATGATATGCACCAGTGGATCGCCGATCTCTTCAATTACCGTCTTATCCAGTTCCGTCTCTTCACCGGACACTTCCAGGCGCACCTTCTTGCCTGCCTTTGTAGATACATCGCGCACAAGTCTGGCCATTTTTTGAAAGGTGGATTTTAATGGCACCATTCTCATAGACATGACCTGGTCTTGTATATCCTTAACGATTTTGCTAAGCTGCGAAAGATTTTTATTTGCGCTGGTATTGGTATTGTTGGCGCTTACTAATACTTCATTCATGAGGGCATTGGCTATCACCAGTTCACCCACAAGGTTCACAAGGTTATCCAGTTTTTGTGTATCAACTTTTACCGTTTCAGCAGATCGCTTTCCGGATGCAGCCTGTAATTTTAAAGCGTTATCAACCTTATCCGGCGTAGCCATTCCTTTGTCTACGAGTATTTCACCCAGCCGTTTCCCTTGTTCTTGTAATGCAACTTCTAATTGCTCGCTGCTGACAACGCCACTTTCTACAAATATTTCGCCAAGCAGTTTTCCATCTTTTGGGTTATCTTTGGTTTCGCCAGGTTGGGCTTCAGGTAACAGTTCACCCCCTCCCCCCGTATCAGGTACGGGGCAGGCTCTAACCCCTCCCACCAGGGGCGGGGAATACTCACTGTTCCCTTGTATTCCTCCCCCTATCCCCATCATTGAGGGGGAGAAAGGAGGAGGGGGGAGGTTTCGGTGGGGGTGAATTGTTACGGCTTCAGTTTTGTTATGCTGGAGCGCAGCGGGTATCTTTGATAAGAGCGGCTGATAATCAATTACTTCAGTTGCAGCGTCTTTGTTATCGAACTTTTTCGCTACTATTTCTCTTAGTTTCTTGAGGATATCTATGCCTTCGATGAGAATTTCGATAATTTCTGGTGTTACTTTTAATTTTGCCTTCCTTGCTTCGTCCAGGAGGGTTTCCAATTCATGGCTTACCTTGCCGATATCTTTCATTCCTAAGAAGCCGGCGCTGCCCTTCATGCTGTGAATGGGGCGGAATATGCTGTTAATAATATCCACGTTTTCCGGATTTTCTTCCAATTGGAGTATTTTGGATTCTACGTCGTCCAGATGATCGCCGGATTCAACGAGGAATTCCTTAACAATTTCAACATCATCCATAATATTTGTCATGTCTTCCATGTTTTGTGCCCTCAATAATTAAATTAGAAAGTCCCCTCTTGGGAGGGGACTTCGTCGTGAGCTCAGTCGAACGATTTAGGGGTGGGTAAGCTTGTCCTCGTGTAAACGGGGATCGGTAATTCGTGA
>JANLHY010000139.1 GCA_024653795.1 Candidatus Brocadiaceae bacterium
ATCTCCCGAAACTATTCCCAAAGGAGAGATAAGTAAATTTACCATTGCGGCAATGCTCTTCCTTTTGTTCTTTGTGCTGGTTATCAGTTTCTATGTGCCACCACTTCTGCGTGAAATACTTAGTCGTGTCTATGATATTATAAGGAATGTGTAATGAGTAACAACAGGCAATTCTATATCGATACTTTGTCCAGCCAATTCAAAGAGGTTATTTCCATCACGAAAAGTTTTCTGGAAAACGAAATATATATCTCCACAAAAAAGGAAAATCTTGTGGAAGTGTGTATGTATATCCGGGATACATTTCATGCAGTTCTTTCCTCTATGATCTGTAATGATGAAAGAAGTATAGACAAGTATTTCAAAATCTACTACGTTTTTTCTATGCCTCGTGCGGATATCTTCTTGATTGTTAATGTGCCTATCAGTGAACAACAACCTGAATTCCCATCAATTACCCCAAAAATACCAGCAGCCCATTGGTATGAGCGTGAGATTAAGGATATGTTCGGGCTTGAACCAGTTGGGCATCCCGACCCATACACGCTTGTATTGCACGGGAATATGCCCGAAAAGACCTATCCTTTAAGGAAAGATTTTGATATTAATACCCGCATACCCCTTCAAGAATCCAAATTGCCGTTTTTTAGAGTAGAAGGAGAAGGGGTTTTTGAAATACCGGTTGGCCCTATTCATGCTGGTATTATTGAGCCTGGTCATTTTAGGTTTAGCGCGGTAGGCGATAGTATATTTTACTTAGACGCAAAGCTCTTTTATACGCACAAAGGAACGGAGAAGATCTTTGAAGCTATGCCATATACAAAGGCTCTCTTTCTTGCAGAAAGAATTTGTGGTGTTTGCGCAGCCTCTCATGCAACAGGTTATTGTCAGGCTATTGAGAAGGTCGCAGGTATTGAAATTCCACCGCGTGCAAAATTTATACGGACTATTGTTTTAGAATTGGAAAGGCTTTACAATCATATTGGTGATGTGGGCAATATCTGTGCGGGCGCTGCATTCCTTTTAGGAATCGCACATGGGTTCAGGATTCGTGAATACATACAGCAGCTCAATGAAACCATAACGGGTAATCGGTATTTAAGGGGGATGCTCACCATGGGCGGTGTGCGATTTGATATAAATGACGACCTTAAAAAACATATTTTATCACTACTTAACCATATTAAAAAGGATTTCAAAGAGCTTACGAATATTATGTTTGCATCTTCCTCTTTGTTGGACCGACTTGAAACCACTGGCAGACTTTCCACAGAGATCGCCCGAGGGTTAGGAGTTGTTGGTGTTGCTGCAAGGGCATCTGGTATTGCTACCGATACCAGGATTATCCACCCTTATGCGGCTTATGGCGAAGTAGATTTTGATATTCCTATCTTCCATTATGAGGGGGATGTCCTTGCAAGGGTGCGGGTCAGGGTTGATGAGGTCTATCAGTCTATGTATATTATTGAGCAATGCTTTGATAAAATGTCTGAAGGTCCTATAAAAACCTCGGTTAAGGAGGAGATTCCACCTTACAGACAGGCATTGAGCTACGTGGAATCACCCCGTGGTGAAAATATTTACTGGATCATGACGGCGCCGAACAATATGTTATACCGATATAAGGTGCGTTCCCCTTCTTTCTGTAACTGGCCGGCTATTCCTTTTACGATTCCAGGAAATATTGTTCCAGATTTTCCACTGATTAATAAGAGTTTCGAGTTATGTTATTCATGTACTGATTTATAAATTGATTTTGCCACGAAGACACAAAGGCACGAAGAAAGAAAAATGGATTACAAACCTCTTTCTAAAGAAGATGAAGAAATAGCAACAAAAATTGTAGATGCAGCATACTGCGTTCATAGAGAACTTGGACCCGGTTTACTTGAAAAGGTATATGAAGTCTGTTTTTGTCATGAGCTCTCAAAAAGGAGTCTTTCATATCAAAGACAAGTAGAAGTCCCTATTGTTTATGATGGTATTACATTTGACGCAGGATTCAGGTTAGATGTGCTAGTTGAGAATCTTGTTATATGTGAGCTCAAAGCAGTAGATGAAACGAATCCTGTCTGGGAAGCTCAATTATTAAGTCATTTAAAATTATCAGGAAAACGTTTGGGTTTTCTTATTAACTTTAATGTAAAATACATCAAGGACGGTATTAAACGTATTATACTTTAATCTTTTCCTTTGTGCCTTTGTGTCTTAGTGGCGATTTTTAGGTTTTTAAAATGTTTACAAAATTTCAAAAAAGTTTTCAAACGGGTATAGTTACCTCAAAATATCCAAAAGAAAAAGTACCCGCTCCTTTGCGTTTTCGGGGCAGGATTGAGATAGATAACGAGCGGTGTAAGCAGTGCAATGTGTGCGTGGAGGTGTGTCCAACAAATGCTTATACCTGGGTTGAAGAAAACGGGAAGCGATACCTACAGTTGGATCATGCTAAATGCGTATTTTGCGGCATGTGTGAAGAAGCATGTCCTTACAAAGCTATCAGGATTACCAATGATTTTGAGCTTGCGGCAACAAATAAGGAAGACCTTTTAGTTAAGGCAGGGCTTGACACAACAGCGCCAGTTGAGGAACTTGGGAGCAAACTAAAAGAAAAGATATTTTCTGTGTTTAGACGTTCACTCCACGTTCGTGAAGTGGATGCCGGCTCTTGCAACGGATGCGAATGGGAGGTAGTTGCCTTATACAGCAGTCCCATACATGATTTACAGAGATTTGGTATTGATATTGTTGCATCTCCACGCCATGCCGATTGTCTGCTTGTTACCGGACCTCCAACAAGAAATCTCGAAACCGCCTTGATAAAAACCTATCATGCCACCCCTGAGCCGAAGATGGTTATTGCCCTGGGCGCGTGTGCATGCAGCGGAGGTATCTTCGGTAATTGTTATGCCACTAAAAATGGTATTGATAATGTTGTTCCCGTAGATGTCTACATCCCTGGTTGCCCTCCAAGGCCACAGGCTATCATATACGGATTCCTGCTAGCATTGGAAAGAATTGGCAAATAGGACAACCTTTACTTCGCTTTCCAACCTCTTATCACAAGAGCCAAAGCATTACCTGTGGAAGCGGTCGTTAGGAGGCAGTTTTTGCCCAGGCTATTTCTAATGACCAGCGAAATAGTTCATCTAGCTTTTCAGTATCGGGTCTAAAACTGTTCCCATCGGGCTTTTTGCTCCCAAGCCTTTCAAGTTCTGCCTCAACAAACTCGCTAATGATAGGTATTCTTGGCCCCTTATCTAGTTCTTGCCCGCCTTTTTTACACCTCAACAACTCTTTTATGGCTTCCTTTAACTCCCTCGATGTTACTATGCGGTCAACCAAAACCTCAAATTCCATTGGTACAACCCCATAGCCTGCTTCGATCCACTTACACGCTAATATCGGACGGAGAACGTAAAAATATTTCTTCACCCACACGATTTCGCCTTTGAGGTATTCTCTAAAGTTGCCTTCGGCCATCTGTAGATAATGATAAAGGCAAGATTTGGGAGAATAATACTCCGGCATTAATGTTTTGATTTTATCTACAATATCAAGCCGTTGTTGATAAATTATGGGTGAATTTAACCATTCTAGCAAAGGCGGGTTTGACTTTCGGAAGAGTTTAAGGGCTTTTCTGATGTCCCAACCACTTAGGTCTATCAAATCGTTACTGGGTAGTTCAATCACATCTCGTTTTACATTAATACCGAGATACCAATTTTGAGGATGAATATACAAAAAGCGCACATCATAATCACTATCTGCGGAAGGAAACCCCCAGGCCCTACTTCCAGACTCGCAAGCGTAAAAGATGCACACTCTTTCTTCTTGCTCAAGTCCTTGTAATCTGGCTTGAATTTCTTTCTTCATCTCATCCATGTATGTTCTTGGCGATAAATTTTTCTGCGGCCTAACGACCAAGCTCACCTGCCGCTATGGAGCGAAGCGGAATAGCGGTCAGGTGTAGCGATTTGTTATGCTCAATTTCTTCTTCAAGATCAACGAGTTTTATAGGCATAGCGTCCCATGTTCTTCCTTCCAATAGTCTTCCGGTTTTATTTTTATTGATTCCACCCCATTGCTTGAAAAAGAATGGTACGTTTTGTTCAATACATTGTTCTTTAATTTGTATTACCCATTCTTCTTTCATTGGCCTGGCCCCTGGTCCTGATTCTCCTCCTACAATTACCCAATCAATATTGCTTAAGTTAAGAGATGCAAGTGGCCCAAGCAGTGGTTCTAATGACAAAAATCTTATGGCAGCGGGTACCCATTTTAAATCATCAATTCTGAATTTTGCCGCTTCATTTTCTACGCTGACGCCTATCCAAACATTTTTTTGCCAATCAAGTCTTGATGCTAATTCTATCAAACGTGAGGACCGTTTAGTGAGAATCTGAAATTGATGCCAATAGGCTTGTTTCATAATATCAAAAATCTTATATATAAAAGAATCCGAAACCTGTTCATGGAACAAGTCGCTCATAGAATTGACAAATATGGTCCGCGGCTTTTTCCAGCGCAAGGGATATTCCAGAACATGTTCATGAAGAGTAACTTGAAAACCGTTAGCATAATTGAGTTGCCCCATCATATTTAATCTTTTTGCCATGCGCTCGGCATAACAGTTTTTACAACCCGAACTGATTTTTGTGCATCCGGTAACAGGATTCCAGGTGGATTCCGTCCATTCTATTTTGCTTATGGCCATTTTTCCTCCTGCTCGGGAAAAGTTACTATAATTTTATCACCGAATGTACCTTTGCGTGGTAGTTTTCCTTTTGGAATAATTGCCTCAATGGAACCCTCATCGTAAAGTTCACGCAAAACATCTTTATAGTTCTTTTTAATATAAGGCGTATCCACATTGTGCTTTTCATATATTTCCTGCATAGTGAGGCTTTGTCCCCTGAATGTGCCCAATAAATCTTCTTTTAAATCATCAAGTGGACGAGAAAGTTGAAACAGAAGTAATTGCCGTGGTAAAAAGTCCGATGGATTGTATTCGAATGAAGTCACGCCTTGCGTGTCGCTTGTACTCTCACGCGCCATAATATCCTTCATGATTTCATATCCACGGAAATGCTTGCTTACAAAAATAAGATGATGGCTTGTTCTTTTCCCTCTGTTATTCTTGTATCTGAACGGCAAAACATATCTCGATCCGTATACTTTTAGTGCCTGACACAACTCTTCAATAATAAGTAACTCTCTCTGGTGTGAATCTTTTCCCCTTAATTTATTTCTTAATACTATCGCCTGCTCCTCACCAAACAGGGCTTTCATGTGCTCTTTTACGGCTTCATTATCTATTCCCATATTTATACGATTGTAATTGAAAAAGAAGAGAGCATCACAACCCCAATCTTTTAATACAGAATTTACCAATCGAAGAGAAAGCCCTTTATAACCCCATGGATCAACGAAAAACAGGGTGGGAATAAGATTCATACTTCCAAACATCTTAACAATCTCTTCACCGACTTCCCGATTGTAAACCTGTGGCTTGTATTTCAATGTTTCAATTCCAGGAATTTCTGCAATTGTCTTCTCTAATACTTTCGAGTTTTTTTCGTCCTTATCATTAAATATGGCTACCAATCGTTCACGCAAATCTGGTTTTTCTATGGCATTGGATAATATTCTTAATGGTGTTGATTGGGTGCCATCTTTGTAACGACCGGGACCGGCAAAAAGATCAATATACGCAATTTTTTGTGAGTATTGGGGGTAACGTTTCTGAGTGCTGATGATAACATTTGACCAGACATCAAAGTATTTGGCCACAATGGTTGATTTGACCAAAGACTGTTCTTTCTGTTCTTCAAAAAAGCTATTGTCAGACATTTTTAACCTTCATACTTTAAAATATGAGGTTTCAAGCACAACTTTATATTAGGCTTCCCAATTATCATATTATTTTACGTCATTTGCGAAACCTATTGTCACATTAATATAGCCTAAAATCGATAACATACTACTCAATTATAAAGGTGGAAATTCCTTTAGCCTAACCATATTGTCTACCTCAGCAAAATCCTTTTTAATCAAGAGACTGCAAGTTCTCTAACATGGGTGATGTCCCTTTTACTAACTGCTCGTATTTGAGATGAAAGCAAAGTTATAACAGCAACTGTTCCACCGTCAAGTGTCATAAATTCGACTTCAAATGCTTCACCTTGACGATGAATATGAACAACCGTACCGACATCACCAGCCTGTAAACCATCCTCCGGTAAGTCTTTCAACAAAACAATTCGATCATGCTCTTTTATCATGGTTTCCTCCTATTTTGGGTGTGCAGTAATCAATCTTGGCGTTGTAGACTGTTTTTCTATTATCCAAACAGTCCTTACATATGGATTGCGGCTATCTGGTGTTTCTAACAATCCATCTACACTATAACGTGTGCCATATTCAGATT
>JANLHY010000160.1 GCA_024653795.1 Candidatus Brocadiaceae bacterium
TTAGTTTTTTGAAAACATCAATAGTTGAAAATACCTCTGTGACAATATGTAGCGGCAATTCATGAATTGCCGCTACATTGCATAATAACCACATTATTACTGGAATTTTTCAAAAGACTAAACTGTTACAAAAAATAAAATCTGAAATTTCACTCTTCATACGCGAGGACACGAATAACGCCCATAGTGCCACCATCGATACAGGTGGTGCTATCAGAAACAGAAACTACCTTCTTTATTTTGTTTGTCTCTAAAAATTCATTCACCTCCTTATCCAATGACATAAGTTCGTTATGGACGTGGAATATCTTAAGAGGGGAAGTAAAGGTTTTTACTTTTATCATAAATAGCTCCTTTGGATAAACAAAAAAATTATTTAGTGACGTCCACCTCTTTTGACCCTTCCCAAATTCCATGGAGGTTGCAACGGCTGAATGCCCGCAGAGTTCTCTTTCCCTCGTGAGGCAGAACGATGGTCAGCGTTACTTCAGGCTTATTGAGTTCTGCCGTAAAATCTACCCGAGAGATGTAGATGTGTCCGCTATAAAGGTCAGCAAATTGAATGAAGTGGCCATTTTCCATTACATGAGGGGCTTCCCCTACTTTTATGGTTACCGTAAAGGGCTGCCCAACCTTTATAGTTGCTGGTACGGTGATTACGGGTACGTGTTTCTTTGCCGTCTCCGCTGGGCCTGTAGCTGCTGTGTTTACCTGACAAAATAGACTTGTTTCTGCCATTTTCATGCTCCTTTTTAAAAATGTTTATGAAAATTAAAAACACCTCTTATTTTAATTGTCAAGGAATTTCAATCTTTTGTGATTCCCCTCTAAAAAGAGGGGATAAAGGGGTGTGTAAGTTTGCCATAACACACCCCTAGCCCCTCTTTCTAGAGGGGAGCTTAAAAGTCGCTGCCGCAGGCAGCCTAATTTAATTGCGTATATACAATCTTGATTGCTTTTACCGGACATATCGGGATGCAGCGTTCGCACTGGTCGCACTTATGTTGAATGATTTCTGCCTTTTCGTTTTTCATAATGATAGCTTCAGTAGGGCAGACATGCAAGCATTCTTCGCAACCAACACATTCACGTTTATCCACGACAATCATTATTTACGCGCCTTTCCATGACTAAATTCCTTCGCCTCCGATGCCTCCCCGCCACACAGTTCATTCCGCCCTGACTTCAATCTCCCTTTTTCCTTATAAAATTCATTTCTTCACCTCCTTTTGCTGTAACAGTTTAGTTTTAAAAAAAAGATGTTTATACATATCTTTATTAGGAGCTGAAAATCTTCAGTCCTTACGTATCTTTTATCCAGGATTTTAGACACACCATTCTATTCTCCTGGATAGATTTTTATTATTTATTTTTTCCTCAGTTACGGTGTTATCATATGTAACTATGCCAATTTATACAGGTTAAATCGCTAATTAATTTAAATGAAATATCAAAAATAATAGAACAAGATTTAAAATCTAAGTGGATATTGAGCATTATGCAATAAAAATGCCAATTTCGAAAAGAACTACCGGAACCACAGATTTCACAGATTACACAGATAAAAATCGTCACAGTACAGGCGGTATTAAAAAAACAAGGGATACGGCCACCTTTTCCCATTTTCCCATGGGGGATTTTCAAAGTCCTCCTTAAAAAAGTGGCAAACAGGGGGTTGTCTTCTACCATTACAGGTACTACATGAACTGTTACTAAAGATCTAAAATAATCTATGGGATTTAATAATCCAAAATCTGTGTAATCTGTGAAATCTGTGGTTCCAAATGTTTTTAATCAGTCTGAGGCTTCGCCTCATTAGCTTTTGACAAACCTTTTGCCGGAGAGTTGTTTTACCAATTTCTTGATTTCGAGGATCATCAAGGTGCTTGTGACGACGGAGGCGGGGAGTCCGGCAAGTTGTATAATTTCATCAATGTCTTTCGGACTGCTGGATAGGAGTGCGAATATCTTTTTTTCTTGTGAGTTAAGTAATAAGCTTCTGGGGTCGTTTGAAGAAGGTGTATCGCATGTATTGAGGAATTCTGCAACCGGACCCAATTCCTGAATGATGTCGGCAATATCCTCTACGAGCTTGGCGCCTTCCTTGATTAACTTGTGTGTGCCGCGGCTGTAAATGTTGTCAATATTTCCAGGAATGGCAAAGACCTCTTTTCCCTGTTCTAGCGCCCACTGTGCGGTTATCAGAGAGCCGCTGTTTAACGACGATTCGATCACAAGCACGCCAAGCGACAGGCCGCTGATCAGCCTGTTTCTTGGGGGAAAATTGCGAAAATCGGGTGGTGTGTTCATGGGAAGTTCTGAGACGATGGCGCCATGTTGAGGGATTTGTTCTGCCAGTTCTATATTTTCCCGGGGGTAAATAACTCCCAGACCGCAACCAAGCACGGCAATGGTGCGCCCGTTGGAATTGATTGCGCCGCGATGCGCTGCAGCATCTATTCCACGCGCCATGCCGCTTACAATACAGAGTCCTTTCTGTGCAAGCAATCGGCTAAAACGCTCTGCTTGTGAGAGACCATAATAGGTGCAACGTCGTGCGCCAACGATAGCAAGCGCTATAACATCGGTTTCAAGGATGTTGCCTTTGACATAAAGGACGAGTGGCGGGTCGTAGATGGCTTTGAGGTGTTTCGGGTATTGGTTACTGGTATGTGGTATGATTTGAACATTCTTTTCTTTTGCTAAATTAATTTCAGAGGCGATGTCAATATTTCTGGATGTTTCAATGATCGCTGTGGCAAGTTTTGGGCCTATGCCCGGTACCGCCTCCAGTTCTGCTCTTGGGGCGCTGAGGATTGCCTCTGAAGAACCGAATCGTTCTATAAGCGCCTGGTATGTCCTTGTTCCAATGCCCCTGGTCATGTGCAGACGCAGGAGTGCCTCAAATTCTGTCAATGCGGTTTCCTTTAATTAAAGAGGCTTGCTCAATACACGGTATAAAATTTCTTCCGTCACCTGATCCGATATAATGACCTCGCCAATTTTTGTGGGCAGAATAAAACGGAGTCTGCCGGCGATAACTTTTTTATCTGCATACAGTATTTTTACGATTCCCTCAGGTTTCAGCCCTGTGTGGAGCGGCAACCCCAATCTTTTAATCAATGAGAATTGTCGTTCAAATATGGTGTTATCGGTTAATCCCATATCAATGGCAATCTTGGCGGCGTAAAGCATGCCGATAGCCACTGCTTCTCCGTGTCGGTATTTTTTATAATTGGTAATGGTTTCAATGGCATGGCCAATGGTATGTCCATAGTTTAATATGGCGCGCAGGTGTTTTTCCTTTTCGTCCTCTTCCACGACATGCGCCTTGATCTGGCAGGATGTGGCGATTATTTTAAGAAGGGCGTGGTGGTTCAATTGCAATATATCGTAAAATGATTTTTCTATATATTCGAATAGTTCCGCATCCTTGATGACCCCATATTTGATAACCTCCACAAGTCCAGCCACAAGTTCTGGCGCCGGTAGAGTTGAGAGCGTCTCGGTATCGATAAAAACAGCTTTGGGTTGATAAAAACTCCCAATCATGTTTTTCCCCCTGGGATGGTTTACGGCCACCTTGCCTCCGATACTGCTGTCAACTTGTGCAAGCAACGAGGTTGGTATCTGAATAAAGGGGATGCCCCGCATGAAGGTTGCGGCAACAAAACCTGAGATGTCACCGACTACTCCGCCGCCAAGGGCAACAATGAGGGAGTTCCTGTCCAGCTTGTGATCAAAGCAGGCGTCGTAGAGTGTCAATGCAGTTTCGAGCGTCTTCTGCTCTTCCCCTGGTTTTAATGCGACAAGCCTGACATCAAACTTGTTTCTCTTAAGGGTTTCAGTTACAATACTGCCATATACCTTTTCGATATTTTTGTCTGTAATCAAAAGAGTTTTACAGGGCGCTTTTTCTTTGACCAGCGTATCTCCGAGTCTTTCAAGAAGCCCTTTGTCTATGTAAATATTGTAACTATTACTTGACAGGTTAACACGTATCATTTCCATAAGGTAATACCCGAATACACTTCATCGAAATATCCCATAGTGCGGGAATTCATCCCCGCTCATGGCAGACCCCAAAGGTCAGCGCTACATCATTCATTAAGAAACTGAGCGCAAAACCTCTGAAAACTAAATGTTTGACAAGAAATTTACCACAGATTTCGCAGATTTTACAGAAAAATTTATAGTGCCAGATTTATAAATTAATTAGAAAAATATTTACATTTTCTTGCTTATAGCCATATTATACTGTATTTTTGTGTATAATCTGAAGATTTTATTTTGCAAAAATATTTAAAAATATTCTCAATAGCCTAAGTTAAAATGTAACAAGCGTTTTAGCTGAAATAAGCATGTAAATTTGTAGGGCTTTTATTTGGTATAAATATGCTTTCATCTCCGCAATTTCAGAAGCAGGAAATTATGCTGCGTGTGCTGTATTCGCTCATGCCGGTTGCGGCTGCAGCAATTTACTTTTTTGGTTGGTGCGTCGTAAGTATTATCGCTGCTTCAATGCTGTTTGCTTTCTTGACGGAGTGGAGCATGGCTTCC
>JANLHY010000163.1 GCA_024653795.1 Candidatus Brocadiaceae bacterium
CAGAAACTATGTGTCTGGGTTCAAGAAACTCCAGGAAGGTTGTAAAATCGTGCTCATTTCCGAAAAAGTCATTGATTCCACAAATTTGAACAAGAGAATTATTTGCTTCATAGAAAGTCTGAATCTGACGAAAATAGCTTCTTAAGAAGTCAAGAGTTGAAAGCTCTAAATTCTGCAAGGCTTTTTTCATGTCTTGTTCACTATACGAATTATTCCTTCAATGCTTTCGGTAAGTTTAACTATGCGTCCATACTGCAATTGCCACTGCAAAGCATTAGAAATTTAATCGTACCGAATGGATATCTGCCCCATCTGCTATAACCAGCGAAAATGCTTCTTCTGGAATGTTTCTTCGTCACTTAGGTAGTCCTTCACAAGTTTAAGGCATGCATCTTTGCCGCTGATGGTGTCCATATTGATATAATTCACCTGATCTTTATTTGCTTCTACCCAACTCAGCACAATCTCCATTTCTCCCATTTCAATATCGGAAAGAGTATTCTCGTCTTGAATATTTCCATCTGACGATACATTAATCCCCCTCAGTCCCCCTTTAGAAAAGGGGGATTTATGGGAGTTCCGGGGGGAGTTGTGGAGATTTTCATTATCTTTTGCGTACAAGGGAGAACAGCGGTTCGCCACTATTGTTTCATAATACCTAGTATCTAAAATTCTTTCTACCCCGGAAAAGTTTACTGCACCTCTTAAAATCTCGTACCGTTGTAACGGTAATTCCTCCTTTACAAAAAACAAATCTAAACTCTCCTCTATCGAAGAAGGTAATATCACAATGAAATTTTTCAAGTTCCCGTATCGAGTCGTTCTTTCATGGACTTCAAGTTGCTGGTTTAATCTCGGACGGTATTGTTTTATCAGCCGAAACTCCAGTACTATCGCTGCGAGTTCAGAACCTGTAATCTCATATTCAATCGTGTACACATGATTCAACAAATCAGCTATCTTTTGTAACCGACCCGCTGAATTCCAAAAATAGGAACTCAGCCGTTGCTTCAGATTTTTTGCCTTACCTACGTAAATAACATCGCCGCTTTTATTCTTCATTTTATACACGCCGGGTTTCTGAGGAATTGTCCACAGAAAGGCTTTATCAAAGGCATATTTGCTAAAATCGACAGGGTCGATATCGGGGTATTGAAACGCTATGACCTCTTCTACGGCACTGAATTCCTGTTCTTTTAATAGTTCTCTGCACCGGGAAAAGATTTCAGCGGTAGTACAAACCTCCGTTTCCGTACGCCGTGTATCTATAACGGGTAGTTTAAAGAATGCCGCTATGTCATTGATTGATTTCGGCTGAAGGTCTGGAATGAGCTTCTTTGCTAAAAATTTCAAGCATAAGGGTGGATTTTCAATCATTTCATTTAACTTGCTCAAAACCGCATTCAGTTGATTTATGGAGGAGTGTACATCATACCCAATCAGGATACCATCTCCAACAAAGTCAGAGAAAAGACGCACGGCCTTTTCGATAGGAATTCCACCTTTCACTTCTTGTGCGAAATCTGCGGGCAGAAGCATCGTTTGTACCGTTGGTGCATCAGGATTTACGAAGGTATGGAACCTGTCTACTATTTTGTCGCCTCTTAATTTGTGTGCGCTGATTTCAACAATTATTCTGGATTTTTCGGGTGTGTCTATTGTCAAAAGGCTGAGAAGGACAAACTCTGCCTTTGAAAGAGGAGTGCCACCCCCTTCAATAATCTTCCAGAGGTGGTGTTCATCTACGGCAAATCTGCGATCTCCTGCAATCGCAGTCTGTATCAATTTTTCGCTGATATGTGGTGAGGCGCCTTTTATCTTCAATACCTGCTCGACAAGTTCCTTGCTGGCGGCGCCCGCTTTTTGTGATTTCAGATATGCATAAATCTTATCCCGCATGTAATAAAATTTATTTCCTGCATTCCCCTACTAATTTTTGATAGGTCGAAAACTCTCTTTGCGCTTCTTCTTTCATACCCTTTCTCTCATAAATAATACTCAAACCATAATGTGCCTTTGCAAAATTCGGATCGATTCTGATAGTCTCCTCCAGGGCGCTGGCAGCCTCATCCAAAATCCTATTCTGCGAATATGCGCTGCCAAGTCCAAAGTATACTGCCGGGTTGTAAGGATTCACCTCAATAGCCTTTTGTAATGAGGTAATTGCATCATCAAGAACCCTTTTGTCAGAGTACGGATTCTGAATATTGTAATGGGCTGCCGCTGCCTTTTGCACTGAAGCAATAGCCTTGGCAAGCACCTTTTTGTCGGCATACGCCTTACCCAGTCTATAATGGGCTGCTGCATTCCCGGGATCAAGCCGTACGACGGCACTGAATTCTCTGATGGCTTCGTCAAATAATCTCACATCGGAATATACGACTCCAAGATCATAACGCGCATTGGGATTTTTAGGAGCAATCTCTATCGACTTCTTATAAGCATCGATAGCATAGGCAATATCGCCTTTCGCATAATAGGTCAGACCAAGATGGTAATGCGCCAGGGCATGATGTGGATTGATATCGGTGACCTTTTTGAATTCAGTCACTGCCTCGTCGAGCAGCTTCTTATCCAGATATATCTTGCCTAAACCAAAATGAGCGTCCGTATAATTTGGATTAATCTCAATAGCCTTCATAAATGCACGGGTCGCTTCGTCTTTCTCATCCCCCCCGACATAAGCGACTCCTAAGTTATATTGAGATATGGCGTCTTTAGGATTACTCTCTGAAGCCTTTTTATATTCAGACACAGCGTCGTAAAACATCTTTCTGGATTTATAAATATCTGCGAGCTTACTGTGCGCCCGGGCATTACCGGGGTCTAGTCGCACCACGGATTTCAGTGCAGTTGTTGCATCGTCCCAGAGACCATTTTCTGCGTAAAGCAATCCCAGTTGAAAAAGTGCGTCTTTAGAGTTTGGATCAATCGCTACAGCCTTCTTTAGCTCTTCGATAGCCTCGTTCGACATGGTTCGATTACTGTATGCCATGCCCAGATTATAATGCGCTTCCGCCAAAGCGGGATTAATTCGAATAGCCCTCTGATATGCGCTTATAACCTCATCAGGCATATCAACCTTAGAACAGCCGTATATTCCCCCAGAAACTAATACTGCCATTAATATCGATATTCTGAATGGCGATACTAGATTCTTTCTCATTATCGGGTCTCCCAATAAAACTGTTATTGATAAATAAATTTATCTAAAACGGATTTCTCTTTGATATTACGGTTGAATCCAGTAATTTTAAGGGAAATATATCAAATAGGTTGTATATTGTCAAATGTTTATTTTATAGATATTTAGATAATCTAATGCCGATTACTCCCACCCAAGTTTCCGAATCTCCTTCACAGACCTCGCAACTTCATCAGAAACCTTTGACACTGATGCCTCATCCTTAAACCTCACGTTTATATTGTACACGACTTCGTTCTGCACAAGGTTTCTTTCAAAACCGTATTGCTGCAATTCCATAGAGTTCCTCTTGAGTATCTCTGTGATGGCCGCAAAATCGGGTTCTGAGCCTGATATACACAACTTCAGTGTTTTATATATATCACGTTTGATATTGCGCTCAAACAGAGGTAATAATAACAATGCGAAAATAGCCAGAAGTGTTGTAAAGAGAGCTGGTAAGTAACAATTACTTCCAATCGCCAAACCAATACCTGCCACGACCCATAAAGAAGCGGCGGTTGTCAAACCCCTTACGGTTGTTCTCATCCTCATAATAGTGCCAGCTCCCAAAAACCCGATACCCGTCACCACCTGTGCTGCAATCCTGGCCGGATCAACCCGTATAATGGAATCGGCGGCAAATGTTTTGTATTTTTCGAAGATATGCTCGGATACCACCATCATCAAGGTAACACCTACGCATACCAGGATGTGTGTCCGCAACCCAGCTGGCCTTCCCCGCCGTTCCCTTTCCCACCCGATAATCCCGCCCAAAACGGCTGCCAGTAAAAGTTTTCCAATACAGTTATCGAAACTCCCTACGATACTTAAAAGGTGAGTCATAATTTACTCCTTTATAGATCAAATTTTGCAGGAAACCAAGCGTTCCTTAAAACCAATGTAGTGCGCATCGAGAGGCTTCATTTCTTTACCATTCTCCCTATTTACACTTTTTCCGACTCGCTCGGTCTAAGATATATCGTTTAAAACGTATCCAAATTATACGATACCCCTGCCAAACTACAAAATCTTATTTCTTACACGACTTTTTAACCGTATGAGTTTTAATATACTTTCACTTCATCAATCTCGAATCGCTCATCTATTTTTCTAAGATAGCCCATTCTAACCTTAGGGTCGTGTTGAAAAATCAAGAGCCAGCGCTCTTCAAATGCCTGTTTTAATATCTTCTTTTTGTTTTCCAGGGTTTCCAATGGAAATAGATCATATCCGCTAATATAAGGATACTGCACGTGGGCAACAGTGGGTACCAGATCGGCCAGGAAAAAGGCTACCTGCCCTTCAGATTCGATTTTTACACATTGATGATTGTGCGTGTGGCCTCCGATCTTTACGAGAAAAACCCCCTTATCAACTTCTATAACTTCATCATCTACGAGGCAGAGATATTTGGGATCACCAATAGGTAAAAAGTCTTCTGTTATGTAACTTGCTCTTGTCCTTTCGTTGGGATTCAAGGCAACTTCCATCTCTCCCTTCTGGATGAAGTATCTTGCCTTTGGAAATGTGGGAACAATTTCCCCATTTTCATTAAAGATTGTATTCCCACCGGCATGGTCAAAGTGAAGATGTGTGTTGATAACGAGATCAATATTTTTAGGCTGATACCCAAAACTACACAAGGATTCCAAGAGATTGGGTTTCTTATTAATACCATACATCTTGCAAAACTTTTCGTCATGTTTTGTCCCAATCCCCGTATCAATCAGGATATTGTATTTCTTTGTCACGACCAATGGACAATGGAGGGATAACTGTATCCTGTTTATTTCATCGGGTGGATATATTTTCCCCCACAGTACCCTCGGTACAATCCCAAACACAGCGCCACCGTCCAGGCAGAAGGAACCATCGGTTACAGGATAGATTTCGAACTTGCCGAGTTTCATTTTTCACATCCCGGTAACTAATAATTTTAACATCATTACTATTTTCAGATTATTATACAAGGAATCACGAAAGATTGCCATATTTGCAAAACGTTTGTCGTCATCACAAGCATCAGTACACGAAATTTATAATTAAACTAAAGTGATGTCGTTTGGATTTCCAGAAAGATATTGAATGCGATCCGTAAGGAGTGAATGAATGGCCTTGAATTGAGCAGAGACAGGTTTGAAACCTGCCCGTACTTCAGATTACCTGGGTAAAGGGAGTGGAATAGAGGGATGTGGAAATCTGGTGTAACGGCAACGGCGAGGCCTAGTTGTCGAAGGTTGTGACGGCATTGCTTGTTACCTGTTGACAACATATTATCCTACATCACTAAGCCTTTTCATTTTCCTTGACAATATTTACGGCAAAAAATATAATTTTCGTAATAGCGGCAACATATTACCCACAAAACACGCGAAAAGAAACGATCCTCCCCCTTTATCCCCCTCTGGAGGGGGACAGGGGGGAGGATATTTTCGTGTCTTTCGTGGGCAGATTGAAATTTTTAATAGTAAATCAGGCACATATTTCTTATATATAACGAGGCTCAGGCCTCGTTTAATTTTTGAGAACAGAAAAAGATGAGGATTCTCAGGGCATGGGAATGTAACATAGGCAGGGAAATTGCAAAGCTCAAACAACAACTAAGTCTCCTGGATGGCCTAGCAACGAATCAGAGGACGACGGTACTCAAGATCATTAATGACGTCCGGAGGCTGGGTGATAATGCCATCGTAAAGTATACTAAATGCTTTGATAAGGTTTCTCTTTCGCCTGATGAATTTCGAGTAAAAGACAGAGAAATTGAGGATTCTTACAAAAAAATTTCCCTCCCTTTTGTAAAGTCCATTCAACGGGCTATCAGTAATATAAGGGCGTATCAGAAACACATAAAAATCCCGAACGTAAGCCCGTTAAAGACAAACGGTGTTGTACTTGATACCTTATATTCTCCTATAGAAAGTGTGGGAGTATACGTTCCTGGCGGTTCAGCATCGTATCCATCCACCGTATTGATGAATACTGTCCCGGCAAAGGTGGCAGGCGTAGATAAGGTAATAATGACCACACCTCCTGCCAAGGATGGAACTATTCCACCAGAAAGACTGGTGGCGGCAAGGGAAGCGGGTGTGAACGAAATATACAAGGTAGGGGGTGCCCAGGCTATTGCCGCCCTTGCGTTTGGCACGGGAACCATTCCTAAGGTCGACAAGATCGTAGGACCGGGAAACATTTTTGTTACGCTTGCAAAAAAAGAGATATTTGGATATGCTGGCATCGATATGCTGGCGGGGCCCAGTGAAGTATTGATTATAGCCGACGACAAGGCAAATCCTTCGTTTGTAGCTTCTGACCTGTTGTCACAAGCGGAACACGCACCCGGTATCTCAATACTGGTTACTTTCTCAGAATCATTGGTGAAACAGGTGAAAACAGAGTTAAAACAACAAATCTCCAAACTCAAACGGCGTGAAGATACCAGGAAATGCCTTGATAAATTCGGTGTCATTATTCTGACAAAAAACATTGATGAATGCGTAGAAATTGCCAATGCGCTAGCCCCTGAACATTTGCAGATTATGACGCAAAATCCCAGGACTGTACTACTAGGTATCAAACATGCAGGTGCAATTTTTTTGGGCACATTCACACCTGTTGCATTGGGGGATTATATTGCAGGACCATCCCATGTACTTCCCACAAGCGGAACAGCGCGTTTTTCGTCTGGATTATCGGTAAATGATTTCCTGAAGAGGTCGAGTGTAATAACTTATTCCAGGTCAGCGCTTAAGGAAGCTTACAAAGATGTCGCAGAAATTTCAGAGGCCGAAGGTTTGAACGCACATACACGGTCTGTACAAATACGACTAAATCCCAAGGCTGGATTTTAGATTTACGATGACTTCAGCCAGATTTTAAAGGAGCGTGCCGTTGAGTTATTTTAGAAACAATATTGAAAGGATGTCGGGATATATACCAGGTGAGCAGCCGAAAGACGGCATCTACATAAAGCTCAACACCAATGAAAACCCGTATCCGCCTTCTCCAAAGGTCTTAAATGCTATCAAAGAGTCGGTGAACGATAACCTTCGTCTTTATCCGGACCCTATCGCAACGGCAGCCAGGATAAAAATCGCTGAAACATTGGGTACAAAACCAGAATGGGTTATGGCCGGAAACGGCTCAGACGACTTATTATCTATCATCATACGGAGTTTTGCAGGACCGGGTGACAAGGTAGTTTTTCCGTATCCCTCTTATATGCTCTATAAAACACTTGCCGAACTGCAGGACGGGAATGCCTGCGCAGTGGAATTCACTGAAGATTATTCCCTTACCGATGATTTTATCGTAAAAGATGCAAAGGTCACATTTATCGCAAACCCAAACTCGCCTTCGGGAACGATGATTCCTCACAGTAAAATATCAAAGATTGCCTCCAATATAAATGGTGTACTTGTCGTCGATGAAGCATACGCTGACTTTGCTGAAGATAACTGCCTCAGCCTTGTTGGAAAACACGATAACATCCTTATCCTGAGAACACTTTCAAAATCATATTCATTGGCGGGCATCCGTCTAGGTTTTTGTATTGCCCAGGAATCGCTTATTCAGGGAATGATGAAGGTTAAGGACTCATATAACGTTGACCGGCTCAGCATTGCTGCCGTAGTGGCCGCCCTTGATGAGCAAAAGAGACTGAGGGCGCATGTTGAAAAAATAAAAGACACAAGAAACTACCTTACAAAATCTTTGCAGGATATAGGATTCTTTGTATATCCCTCTCAAACCAACTTTGTACTGGCTCGTTGCATGAAGGGTGTTTCTGCTCATCATTTATATCAAACTTTAAAATCTCGGAAAATACTGGTAAGATACTTTAATCTGAGGCGACTTGACGACTGCCTACGCATTACCATTGGAACAAGGGAAGAAGTTGATATCTTACTAAAAAACTTAGAAGAGCTTGTTGATACAAAAAAACACACAAAAATAAGGGATGCCTGTTATCACTGAATAAATCCGAGATTTCTAAGGGCAATTCATGAATTGCCCCTACACAATTTTAATTCAATTAACTATAAACAAAAAATATCCCATGACAAAACGGACTGCCACGATCAACAGAAAGACTAAAGAAACACAGGTCGAACTAACGATCAACATCGATGGAAGTGGAAACAGCAGTATCAATACCGGCGTCGGTTTCCTGGACCACATGCTTGACCTGCTTACCAAGCATGGACTGTTTGACCTGACAATCAAGGCAAGCGGTGATCGTATTGTAGATGATCACCACACGGTAGAAGACGTGGGAATATGCCTCGGACAGGGGATAAAAGAGGCACTGGGAGATAAAAAGGGATTTCGGCGCTTTTCCAACGCAAGCGTCCCCATGCAAGAGACACTTGCCAATATTGCTGTAGACATCAGCGGAAGGCCTGCGGTGGTATTTAATGTAGAGTTTCACACGGAAAAAATTGGGAATTTTGATGCCGAACTTATCGAAGAATTTCTAAAGGCATTTACTACAAATGCAGGCATCAACCTGCACGTAAACGTCCCTTACGGCACCAATGCGCATCACATAGCAGAGGCCATATTTAAGGGGCTGGCCAAGGCGCTGGAAGACGCTGTTCGGCTTGATGAACGCATAAAAGACGTTCCATCAACGAAAGGGATACTCTAATGTTAAGAAAATATATGAAGTTCTTTGCTCCACTGATATTTATCTTCACTATTTCCCCATCAACGGTACTTTATGCCCAACTTGCCGAAACGCCCTGGCCCATGTTCAGGCATGACTTGCAGCATACGGGGAGAAGCCCGTACGGCAGCATTCAAAAACCTATCGTTAAATGGACGTTCCAAACGCAAGGCCCTGTTACTTCCTCTCCTGCCATTGGTGAAGATGGTACAATCTACTTTGGCTCAAAAGATAAAAAATTCTACGCTATCACTCGAGAAGGCAAGCTTAAGTGGGCTTTTGAAACACAAGGGGAGGTTGAATCGTCACCCGCTATCAGAAAAGATGGAACCATACTCTTCGGATCGTGGGATAGCCACCTCTATGCATTAAATCCTGACAGTAGTATACGCTGGAAGTATAAATCCGAAGGCGGCATCATCTCTTCTCCAGCCATCGCGCCTGATGGCACTATTTATTTTGGATCGTGGGATAAGAAACTCCACGCCATTACCCAGGACGGTAAGTTAAAATGGACGCAAAAGACTGCCGATCATATTGTGTCGTCTCCTGCTATAGCCCCAGATGGTACGATTTACTTTGGTTCGGGGGACTATTATTTGTTTGCCATGAAACCAGAAGGCAAAGCTATATGGAGTTTTGGCACCAGATACCTTTTAGACGCATCTCCTTTGATAGCGCCCAATGGAAATATTTGCATTGGCTCTGAAGATGCTAAATTTTACGTCTTTCGTTCTGACGGACAGGTAGAATGGACATTTGACACCTTGTATGATATTGATTCTTCTGCCGCTATGGATACTCATGGAAACGTGTACTTTGGCTCAGGTAATAATAGCATATACGCATTTACACCCGATGGAAAACTGAGGTGGTCTTTTGAAACAGGCGCGTCTGTAAGTTCATCTCCGGCAATTGGGGCAGATGGGACAATCTACGTCGGTTCCAGAGACAAAAAGCTGTATGCCTTCAATCCTGATGGAAGTTTGAAATGGATATTTGAAACTGGAGATGCCATAGAATCATCACCTACTATAGACGCCGACGGTACCATTTACATTGGGTCTAACGACGGGAAACTTTATGCAATTTGTAATTCAGCATCTCAGACAAATAAAAAGGGCCAGTAATAATAAACCAGCCCTTTTATGAAAACTTTTGAATTAGGCACGGACAAACGAGTTTGTCCGTGCCACCCTTGCCGCATAAATAAGTAGAGACGCATAGCAATGCGTCTCTACAAGAGGGGAAAATGAGGTATTTGATGAAATTCCTTAACATCAAGAGTGTTACATAGCGATACAATTACGACCTCATTTTCACCTTTATATCTTTAATCTCTTCAGGAGACCCGCCGGCACGCGGCAACTCACCAGCGCCAGAACCACCCTTTATAGCCTCCATCTTCTTCGCTCCCCTTTCATCCATATAAGTTGCAAACCAATAGAGGAATGTGACGAAGAATGTACCACCCACGATATTGCCAAGGGTAACAGGTACGAGGTTCCAGCCAAACATCTTGCCCCAGGAAATCGCCGCAGGATTGTGCGGCAGTAAATTCGCAATCGTCAATATCGTCATATTCGCCACACAGTGTTCCATCCCCGTAGTAATAAAGGCGAACAGGCACCACCAGATCATAATCAACTTGCCAGAATCGCTCGTGCACCTAAAAGCAGACCATATAGCCAGACAGACAAGCCAGTTACAAAAAATACCCCTGAAGAATAATTCCCACCATGGTCCATTACTCTTATAGGTAGCCACCTTCAGTAGGTACGACTTCCATGGATCGGGAGCAAAGATACCTGATGCAATAATCATAAGTGCAAAAATCATCGACCCGCCCAGGTTGCCTATGTATGTCCAAAACCAACCCAACATAGCGTCACCAAGCGTCACCGTACCCCTTAAAGTACCTTTAAATATCAGCAGGTTGTACCCGGTAAACAGTTCAGCTCCACCAATAATTACCAGAGACAACGCAATACCAAATGTTGCACCGGCAACTATGTTACCTATGCCTGGGTTTATCGCCGCAACAGGTGCGGCACAAATAAATGCCAGAATAACACCAAATCCAAAATAAAAACCAGCCAACGCAGAAAGCGTTAAGAAACCCGTCAGGCTGTGTTTCATTGCCGTGGCTTTCTTGAGAGACACTGCCGCGACTGCATCTACGGTCCCAGTATATAACATTAAATGTCCTCCTCTAAAATGTTGTTGTGAAGATCATTTTCCAACCAACACACCATTTTACTTGCACTTCATATCTCCTCTCAACTCTATACTTCTAAACATCCAACCTCCTTAAAACCTCTTTAATTATTTAACACACCTCCTTTCCTTTTCACTATAAAAAATACACCTTAATTCAAAAAATCCCCTTTCCCCGCTTTTCTACGATAAGGCAAATTTATCCATATCCCTGATTTGCTCCAGATTTCGCACTTTATCAGACAATTGCTTCTTTTCCAACGCCTTCTTACCTGTATTCACAACGTCACTCAGCAAAAATGGCTTTAAGACATAATCATACACACCGCAACGGATTATTTGGTTTTTATCATACTCTTTCGGATTGAAAATCGTCACAATCTCTGCATTGGGATTCGTGAGCTTAATTATCTTCAGCATCTCGAAACCCGATGATGACTTTACCTCCATATCAACAATTACGAGATCATAGGCATTTTTTTTAAGAAATTCTGCCGCTTTTTCCCAATCTATTCCATCACACGTTTTATAATTCTCCCGCTTAAAGGCGACAACCAGCAGCTTTCGAATCTTTTCCTGGTCTTCTATAATCAAAATATTTGGCATAAAAATCTTTCGTAAGTTAATCCCCCTTAGCAAAGGGGGATATAGGGGGTTGTATTCTTTCTATCAGAGTATTTAATAACTCCCTTCCTCCCCCTTTATCCCCCTCCGGAGGGGGACAGGGGGAGGCTCCAAGCGCCGGGTGTCTTTGCGTGTTCTTCAAGTTGTTTCTTCAGAGCATCCGTTTCCTTTTCTGCAGCTTCTAAATTATTCATAAGTTCCCTGATCGTATAATCCTTGTCACCCATTGCCTTCTTCGCTTTGGAGAGCGAGTCTTCTAATTTCCATATTTCCTTTTGCAATCGGGCTTTTTCTTCCTCCAGCTTTGCCTTTGCATCTTCGAGTTTTTTGTTTATAAGCTTTAACTGTTCATCTTGTTCTCTAACAGAACTCGCAACCTTCTCAGCATTCTCTTTTTGCCGCGTAATGTCAGAAATCATCTTATTCATTTCTTCCACAGAACCAAAAGATTTCATTACCCGCTGCTGGAGCTGTTCATGGAAAGTCTTTTCCCTGATGTATCCCGATTCCTTCATTGCATAATACTTATTAATCATCTTTGTTGCAAACCCAACATTCACAAACAGCAATATAAGAATCAGGGTCTTTGCATTGACGGATAAACCCTTAACGATTTCATTTCCCATAATTCTTTACTCCTCGTTCAGGGTATTTCACCTGTTTCATTTAAATACATGCTTTATCTTTCCGTTATATCCCTAAATACACCTTCAATTCTGATCGACTTACCGTTTTCATCACGCACAAGATTACACGTCCTTTCAGAAATAAACCGCTCACCATTTTTTCTCTTACAATAGGAAGTAAAGTCTCTCCATACCCCTTCCTTTTCCAACTTTTCGACCAACTCTTTTCGGTCGTCGGGATTAACATATACATCCTTTACCCGCGTTCCTATAACTTCTTCGGGTGAACTGTAACCGAGCATCTCTGCCCCTGCCTGATTAATCCACGTAAATACCCCATCTTCGGCAGGCTCACACTGATATATACCTTCTTTCAACGAGTTCAACAACTGCCTGTGATGCCTCTCGGATTCTTGCAGTTCCTCCTCCAGTTTCTTCCGCTCCGTAATATCTCTAAATATTCCTTCAATACGAATAGGTTTATCCTTGTCATCGGTAACCAGACTGGACGTCCGTTCCGTATAAAAACTCTCGCCGCTCTTCCTCTTACAGAAAGATACAAAACCCTTCCATACGCCGTCTTTTGATAACTTTTCAACTACTTTTTTACGGTCGTCAGGATTTACATAAATATCCTTCACCTTTGTTCCAATCACCTCTTCCGGAGATTTATAACCAAGCATCTCAGCGCCTGCCTGATTTATCCATGTAAACACCCCATCCACTTCTGGTTCGCATTGATAAACGCCTTCTTTTAGTGAATTGAACAACAAACGGTATTTCTTTTCGGATTCGACAATCTCCATCTCTGCCTTTTTTCTTTCAGAGATGTCACGAAGCACTCCATAAATAGCAACCGGATTCCCTTTCTCGTCCCTTAGCAAATTGCTTGTACGCTCCGCATAAAAACTCTCTCCGCTCTTTCTTTTACAAAGAGACACAAATTCCCTCCAGACCCCGTCTTTCTCGAGTTTCTCGCAAAGTCTTCTCCTGTCTTCCGGATCCACATATATATTTTTTACCTTCGTCCCGATTACTTCTTCCGGGCTGCTGTATCCCAACAACTCGGCGCCCGCCTTGTTAATAAAGGTAAACACACCCTCCACACCAGGCTCTGATTGATAGATACCTTCCTTTACAGAGTTAACCAATTCCCTGGATTGTTTCTCTGACGCCGCTATCTCCTTTGTCTTCTCATCCAGGGACTTTGCCATGGCGTTAAAGGAATTTGCCAATACGCCAATCTCATCTTCTCTCTTTATGTCTACCCTTTGAGTTAAATCCCCCGATGCCATCTTCTCAGTTACCTCTTTCAGCTTTATAATCGGTATCGAAGTCTTTTTACCGATAAAGTACGCCACCAGCGCTATCGGAAATGCCAGCGCCAGCAATATAGAACTCATAATATAATTAAGATTATAGGCAGCCCCATAACCCTCGTCCCTGTCAATTTCTGCTATAACGCCCCAATTAAACTCCGGCAGCCACCTCCATACACCCAACACTGTGATACCGCTGTAATCCTTATAGCCCTTTGCATCAAAACCATTATTGCCGGCAACGCATTGTTTAACACCCGTTGTCAACTCGCCTGTTTCCCTATTAATCAACTTCAATTCTAATGCGCATCTCTTTTTCACCAATCCCATCTCTTTCAGATGCACTGCAAACCTTGATTCTGTGATCATGTATCCGTCTTTATTCACGAGATACGTCTCGCCTGTCTTCCCCAGCTTAAGACTCAACATCAATTCATTCAACGTCCTAACGTCGATCCTCAAGGCAACAACGCCAATTACAACCCCATCCCTGTCTTTCAACGGCGCGGAAACAAACATGGTCGGCATGCCCAGTTCCTTCTCTCCAAATTCATTCGCAAGGGGGATCTCAGATGGAATAACACTCGATACAAAGGTATTCCCCTGTACCGCCTGTTTAAAGTAATCCATCTCTGAAATATCATTTCCCACGCTTTCTCCCATTGTGGCGATTGTTACCAACCCTTTATCGTTACTTACAAGCACATCCTTATAATCATATTCGCTCTTTACTACTTCAAGATATTGGACTATGTCCACATACTCTTTGTCATCTCTTGTAATTTTTGCACATTTAGCCATCAAAGGATTGTTCGC
>JANLHY010000168.1 GCA_024653795.1 Candidatus Brocadiaceae bacterium
CATGCCTCATACGCATCAACCTAACTTGACAGTAGTTGTAAAGGCTGGCATTGCAAGAACATGCGATATTAAGCTAGAGTAGGTGAAGCGTTATCGTGCTTATTTATTTGTGCATTGTACGCAGATAGGACATAAAAAACCGGCATTTAAAGCAAAGGAGAAGTTAAAAACGGTAATCTTTCAAAGAGGGGTTAAATTTTTTTTAAATAAACACATTTTTTTCGGGACACGTCTAAATTTTTTTGGTATAAGGAAAATATAACTTACATAATTTCTTACCAAATCAAAAATACAAATTAAAACGTGTCTCACCATAAAAGACTTAAAGAAATCACGCAAGAACATATAAAGTGTTTGGATGAGGGCAATTTGGACAGAATTGCCCGTGAGACATCCTTTGTACAACGTTCCACCAACCTTGTACTGAGCTTGTCGAAGTAAAGGTATCCGGCAGAGATTTTCTAGAACTGTTGTCTGCCGAGCAATTTGATAGCGGAATAATTTCTTTGGAAGGATTAATTGATGTTCTTCGCGAGAAGTTTACCGAGGCAGATATAACCCCGCAGGCATTGAGTAAAAAGATAAATAGCGATAGCGCAGTATCGTTTTTAGAGCGTACGTTTGAAGCAATATACAAAGAACAAGTATGTCCTAAATTAGAGAAGATACCTTTTGTGGTATTAGAGCAATTCTCGCATGTGTATCTGCAGGATAGTACCCAAATAGCGCTCAATGAGCATTTGGCGGAAGAATTCAAAGGTGTGGGAGGCAGTGCAAGCAAATCATCCGTAAAGATAGATTTATTATATGATGCGGTACATCATATATTGAAAGAAGTTTCTATTACGAAAGGCACCTATCCTGATCAGAAAAATGGAGCAAAGGTATTGAAACATATAGGGGAAAGGGATTTGCTGGTGAGGGATTTGGGATATTTTGATCTTTCGGTATTAGGGGATATAGAAGGAAAAGGGGCATATTATTTAAGCCGCTTATTCAAGAGTACCAAAGTCTATTTAAGCGCAGATTCTGATGCAGAAGCCATAGACCTTGTATCGCATGTAAAAAAACACATAGGCAATAGAGGTCTTATAGACATGGATGTTTATCTTGGAGAAGAGAGGGTATGCAGCCGTCTGATAGCATACCGTGCGCCTGAGCATGTAATAAATGAGCGCAGGCGCAAAGCCAAAAGAGCAGCACAAAAAAGTGGAAAGACCTTGTCCCGTGAATATTTAGACTGGTTAGACTATAGCTTCTACATCACCAATGTAGGGGGTGGAAATCTGGTCGCCTGAAGTAGTAGGCACAATATACCGGATAAGGTGGCAGATAGAGTTGGTATTTAAGCAATGGAAACAATTATTCCGGATGGATGTAATGAGGGGGACCCGTGAAGAAAGGATTCGTTGTTTGTTATATGGCCGATTGATAATGATATGTATCGTAACGCAGATATATGCGCTAAGCGCATGGTATTGTCATAGTACTATGTGTCGGGAGGTGAGTGCGGTAAAGCTGATTCAATGGTTACAAAGAAAAGGGCGTCTCAGCCGGGCGATTGTAGAGAATATGCTTCCGGCGCTTATGGAAGAATTGGTGAATATTCGCTTCAAAGGGCTGTTAAAACAAAAGAGGCGGCGTAAAACAACCCTTGAATTAATAAGTGGACAGGTTGGATTTTTAGAAGGTTTTTCACGATGAGAGGAGATGCCAGCCAGGACAACAGGAATCATATTCTCAAAGAGCCGGAACGAATCAAATCTGCCGTGCCGGTTCGTTATTGTGGGCGCGACTTTACGATGGAAGAAATGAAGGTTATTAGTGAAATAGTCAGGACAAAGGGTTTGGGCCGGACGGCTATTTCAGTGAAGATATGTGAGCGCTTTGAGTGGAGAAAGGTAGACGGCAAGCTAAAGGACATGAGTTGCCGTGTAGCGCTGCTGCGTATGGAAAGAGATGGGTGGTTCAGGTTGCCGCCATCTTTGAACCGAAAAGGGAATGGCAATGGCAAGCCGTACAAACACTGTAATATGTTAAATGATAACCAGCCATTGCTCAACCTATCAGCCGGAGAGATTGGAGATATAGGTTTGGATATAGTAAAAACCCCTGTAGAATCGCGGATATGGAACGAAATGATTCATCGTTGGCATTATTTAGGATATAAAAGATTGGTAGGCGCCCAACTTCGCTATCTGATAAACAGTCGTTACGGCATACTTGGAGCATTAGGTTTTGGTGCATCAGCGTGGAATGTGCAGGCAAGAGAAGACTTTATCGGATGGAGTAGTCAGATTCGGGAACAAAATCTCCATCTGATAGTAAATAATTGCCGGTTTTTGATTTTGCCATGGATAAAGTCAAGGAATCTTGCATCAAGGGTATTGGGCTTAGTCTCCAAAAAACTGCCGAATGATTGGGAAGAGCGTTACAAATACCGGCCTGTAATGTTAGAGACGTTTGTAGAAAAGAACCGTTTCAAGGGTACATGCTATAAGGCGGCAAATTGGATTCATTTAGGAGAAACGAAGGGGAGGGGGAAATTGGGAGACTATTCCAAACTTTACGAAAATGTAAAATTAATAATGGTATATCCTCTGTGCAAAGAATTCCGTTCCGTATTACAACAATCCCAATAGGTTCTTAAAATACAGTACAGGATGAGGAAGTTCTGAATCTAAAGAATGGAAATTTACTGTTTTTAACTCCTACCTTGCTCTAACCGCT
>JANLHY010000199.1 GCA_024653795.1 Candidatus Brocadiaceae bacterium
TGCTCTACCCTTGAAGTTACCATGTGTCTCTTGTGTGGGTTTGCCCGAAGTATTCCCCAAATCGCCGCATTGTCACTCTCTGTGCCACAGCTTGTAAACACAATCTCTGAAGGTTCAGCGCCGAGGATATCCGCCACTTGCTGTCGTGCGTTATCAATCTTTTTAGCTACCTGACCACCAAAGGAATGCATACTCGATGGATTACCATAATACTCCGTAAAATAAGGCAGCATAGCCTCTATAACTTCTGGTGCGACCATCGTTGTAGCATTATTATCTGTATACACAACCTTCATGAAGTCACCTCCTCGACGATAATTGTATTTGCCACAAATTCCTGCAGTTTCGCTTCTACGGTAGATTTCAAAGTAACCTTTGAACTAGGACACTCCACACAGCTACCCCGAAAGGAAACCATGACCCGGTCGCCATCTATATCAATCAGTTCGATATCGCCTCCGTCAGATTGGAGGGCGGGCCGGATATCCCTTTCTATTGTCTCCTGTATCAATTTCATCTTCTGAATATTCGTTAATTTTTTACCAGGCTTTCTGGCGCTTTCGATCATTGCCTTCTCTTTTTCTTTTTGCCACACCTCATCTATGATTGCCTGGATTTGGGGATGGCATGAACGGCATCCACCGCCCGCCTTACAGTAATTTGTGACCTGCTCAATCGTAGTCAATTTATGCTCTCTCACTTCGTGAACAATTTTATTATCTGTTACGCCAAAACACTTGCAGACAATCGTACCTTCGTCAACGGGTTTTTCAATTTTAAATCCCCGATAATTTGCAATAGCCGCTTCCAGCGCCTCACGACCCATCACGGAACAATGCATCTTTTGCTCCGGTAATCCGTCAAGATAATCTGCAATATCACTATCGGCAATCTTTGCTGCCTCATCTAACGTCTTTCCTCTCACCATCTCCGTTAAGGCGCTCGCAGAGGCAATGGCGCTACCGCACCCGAACGTCTTGAATTTTACATCTACAATATGACCGGATTTATCCAGTTTTAGCATTAACTTTAATGCATCCCCGCAGGCCAAACTGCCCGCCTCGCCTACGGCATCTGGATTTTCCATCTCGCCGACATTTCTGGGGCGAAAAAAATGGTCTTTAACCTTTTCAGAATAATCCCACACTGCTTATTCCTTTCCTAAAGAAATTTGCTGTAACAGTTGTATTATAAATATATTCTTTTATATCTGGAATGTCAAGCATCGCCTGTAGTTCATCGCCATTATGTACAGAAATGTTTGTTGAGTAACAACTTTCGTATAAATTTATATCTTTTTATTAATTTAATTCCCGCTTATGCCGATAATAAGTACATTAACACAATGTGCGTAAATGCAAACAACTTTAATTTCTTAATTGCTTCGTTATTAATTGTAACACCCAAGGAAGGGATAACTATGCATAAAAAATTTTTAGAATCCATCGGCGTTAGCGGAATAGATTTTACGAAATATCCTGTCGAACATCTCCCCCGAATACTTCATCTCAGTATGATTATCAAAAATGCCTGCTTCTGGATGAATGATGCAGTCGCCCCCTACCGTCTGTTATCACAGGAAGAACAGACAAAGATTTTAGAAGAGTATGTCCAGTGCATCATCGCTTTTCAATTTAAAGAAACCTAACCCGAACGAGTCGGAAATGAAAAATTTATGTTATATACCATACCTTAATTTTGACTTTTGTATTTTGCACTTTATTTTCTGCTACAAGCATCTTCCTTTCTTGAACTAAAAAGTGCAGACCAGTTTCCCTCGATAAATCACCTGTCATTCCTGAATTCCACGTGTTGTCACATTAAGCAAATACCTTGTTACCTCAGCGCTAAAGAATAACTTGACAGGTAGTGGTACGGGCCTTATAATCCGAACATACCTGAAATTGAAGGATTGGGACATAAAACACAAGGCTTTGAGGCTTCTTATGAACGTCAACATCAAAATAGGAATCGCTGAAAAGGAATCTGCAGAACTGCTGGTTTTTTACTTATACGAAGATGTAAAAACAGTTGAAGGCGCGCTTGCCTTCTTTGATAACGCTCTGAACAATACCATTACTGAATTAATAAAAAAAAGGGAATTTATTGCAAAACTCAATAAAACAATCACCCTTCCAACGTACGGAAAAATCCCGGCCAAACGCATCATGCTGGCAGGCCTGGGAAAGAAAAAAGA
>JANLHY010000213.1 GCA_024653795.1 Candidatus Brocadiaceae bacterium
CGAAAGAATTAGGCATGAGCGAGGCGCAAATTGTAAAATTGCGGCATGGAGCATTCCTTCACGATATAGGGAAAATAGGGGTGAGAGATGATATACTGACAAAAACAGGCAATCTTACTGAGGAAGAATTTTTCTCAATGAAGCGACATCCTGAGATAGGTTATAATATTCTTGAGCCTATTAATTTCTTAAAGGAAAGTTTACCAATAGTACGTAACCATCATGAATGGTATAATGGTGAGGGCTATCCTGACGGCCTAAAGGGAGTAGAAATCCCTCAAGAGGTCGCCATTTGCTCTATAATAGATGCTTACGATGCATCGACTACAGATAGACATTATCACAAAAAATATTCTAATGAAACCGCATTTGAAATCATCACAGAGGGAATAGGCACTCAATTTACACCTATCTTAACCGAAAAAGTTCTTTCAATTATTAAAAAATGCTGTGAAACCTGGCGGTTAGGGATTGACAATAAATAACATGAACAACTTCATATTGCTGTGCCATCACGGCTAACCCCGGTATGCCGTGTACCCATTAACCCCAGCCTTAAGGCTGGGGTTAATGCCTGTACTGAGCCTGTCGAAGTGACGGTCTTATCGTTCGACTGAGCTTACGACGAAGTCTGAATTGGGCTCTTGTCCTCGTGAAAACGGGGATTAGCCCTGACAGTGCCTGATCTTTAAAGTGTCGGACAAGTACTACAAGTTCAGATTCTTTATTGTCAATCCCTTAGTGGAAAACAAATAAAAAGAATTACCAAAATAAACTTTATAACCCCTGTCGGGTTAATCCCCCATAGAAAAGGGGAATAAAGGGGGTTGTGTTTTTCTCGGCAATTTTACAACCCCCTTACCCCCTTTTCTAAGGGGGATTTTGTGCCACTATGCAACCCGCATAAATGAAATGAAAATTCCTATACGATCAAGTTAGTAAGCATCCGTATATGTAATTTATAACTGGCATGAAACGATTAGCTTTTGTCTATACCTGTATTCTTATCTTCTCCTTTTGTGGGAAGAATGTCTTAGCACAGGGAGCCGCTGGATTACACAATCCGGTTTTTGGCGCTTCAGCGCTTGCCCAGGGAAACGCGTTTGTAGCCCGTGCAGACGATGCGTCTGCAATTCAATTTAACCCGGCAGGTCTTACACAACTCCAAGGGCCACAGGTTTCTCAGGGGGTTAGTTTTATCCTTCCTTCTGTAGAATATCAAAATAATAGTGTCAGTGAGGATATGGACACAAATATAAACATTATACCAAATATTTATTTTGCAAGTCCGATTATAAAAAACAAATTAGCTGCTGGCCTGGGCATAACCGTACCTTATGGGCTCAATGGCAAATGGGATGATGACGGATTTTCCAGGTATGTCGTTACAGGCTTTAATTTACGAATTATCAACATAAATCCAACCATTACTTATAAACCACTTTCTTGTCTTTCGATTGGTGTGGGCTTTGATTATTACTATGCCAATTCTAGTCAAGAGAGTCGTATTCCCTTCTCTTTAATAACAAGCACACCCGACGGGCATAGCGACCTCGATATGCATGGGGATGGATTTGGATACAATACAGGAATACTATATAATATTACTCCACATCATAGTATTGGTGTTTCATTCCGAAGCAAGGCAGATATCAACTTTGATGGCAAGCTAAAGCAAAGCGGCTTTCCGGTTGGGGTATTTGGCTTTGATCGTTTCAATTCAAAAGCCACTACATCTGCTACAATACCAGAGATGCTTTCATTTGGTTATGCCTATCGACACGGAGACCTTTGGAGTATTGAAGCGGACGTTCAGTGGACTAATTGGTCTCGTTTCGACATTCTTAACATTGGTCTTGAGCCACCGAATCCTCTGAGAGGGGCAGAAGTTGAGGATGTACGAGACTGGCATAATACCTGGAGCTTTGCTTTAGGTGGAGAATATGCGTTAAGCGAGGCAATAAAGGTGAGAGGAGGTTATACATTCCATGAGTCACCGGTTCCAAGTGAAACCCTTGAGCCTTCAATTCCTCAAAGCAGCCGACATGGACTGTTTACAGGTCTTGGGTATAGTTGGGGGAAAAAATTGAACAAAGGAATAGACTTTGCCTACGGAGCAGTCTTCTATGAAAATCGAAATGTAAATAGCTCTGTCGGAAAACCATTTGGGTCCACAGATGGCCACTACGACATCATTACCCATATAATGGCAATAAATTTTAATTACATATTTTGAGAATATTTTTAAAGAATAGTTACTTTTTGTCTCACTTTTTTGGGAGGTTCAGATTCAATGCCTATTTCTTCATCTGTAAGGTAACAAGCGGGATCATGTTCCCACATATCGCCATAATATGCCTCTGCTCTGGCTCTGAAATTCCCACTGCATATATTGAGCCATCTGCACCTGGAACAACGCCCTTTGATGTAAGGGTTTTTATTCTTGAGTCTTGCCATTAACTCATTGGAAGTGTCTTCCCATATCTCGCTAAACTTTCTTTTTCTGACATTTCCGAAAGAGTATTGTCTCCAAAACTGATCGGCATATACCTCCCCATCCCAGCTTATACAGGCAAGTCCCTTACCAGAGCTATTCCCCTCGTTCCATTGAAGAAGTTCCAATACCTCTTTCGCCCTCTTGGGATTTTCCTTTAACAGCCTTAAATAAACATATGGACCGTCGGCATGGTTATCTACGGTAAGCACCTCTATTTTTTTACCTTTGTCGTGCGCCTCTTTGGTTTTATCAATAATAAGATCAACCACCTCACGGGTTTCTTTGTGGGAAAGGTCTTCTTCGATTAAGTTAGAACCCCTTCCTGAGTATACCAGGTGATAAAAACAGGCCCTTGGAATGTTCTCTTTTTCAATGAGCTGAAATATGCCAGCGATATCATGGGCATTTCTCTTGTTGATCGTAAAACGCAGACCTACCTTAATACCCACAGACATGCAATTTCTGATACCTTCCAGAGCAGCATCAAATGCGCCAGGAATACCGCGGAAACGGTCGTTTGTTTCTTTAAGACCATCCAAACTAATTCCCACATAGGAGAGTCCGAATTTTTTTAATTCATTTGCCGTAGCTCTTGTAATTAAAGTACCATTCGTGCTAATAACGGCTCTCAAACCCTTCTGCTTGGCATAACCGATTAATTCGAGGAGATCATGTCTCATGAGCGGTTCTCCACCTGAAAAAAGAATCACAGGGGCTCCATAATCTGCCAGGTCATCCAGCATAGCCTTTGCTTCTTTTGTGGTCAGCTCGTTTGGGTACTCTATATCTTTTGATTGAGAATAACAGTGAATGCATTTTAAGTTGCAGCGTTGTCCTACATTCCATACTACAACTGGCTTTTTGTCTTGCGAAAACTGTAATAGATGTGATGGTAGTTTTTTGGATTCTCTACCATATCGTAATGCGTCGGACGGTTCTACGGTACCACAGTACAATTTTGATATACCAATCATGTTTTTGCATCTCCTGTACAGGACCCATGTGTTTTTAGTATCTTAATAAAAATATTTTAACATTTTTGTCAAATAATTGTAGCGCCGATCCCTTGTGGTCGGCCAATGGCGGGGGATAAACCACCCGCGCTACATGTTATTTAGAATTAGATAAGATATTCCGTTTAAGTCCCCCTTAAAAAAGGGGGATTCAGGGGGTTGTGTTTTTTCTGGGCTATTTTACAACCCCCTAGCCCCCTTTTCTAAGGGGGATTCTCTATGCCATACATTGTATAACCCGCTTAAATAAAATTAAAATTCCTATACAATGGACTTATTCATGAGGGATATAAAATGAGAAGCAAATTTCTAATTCCAACTTTGATCTTCACATCTTTTATTTTATCGGGTATGTTCGTTTCCAATGTAATGGGGGAAAGCGCTATGCAGTCAGTTAAAGGGAAAAAAGCCGTGATGATAATTGCTCAAAGTAATTTTAGAGATGAGGAATTACTG
>JANLHY010000215.1 GCA_024653795.1 Candidatus Brocadiaceae bacterium
TTCTCCCAAATCTGTTTGATCTTCGGGTCGTTGGTATTGGTACAGTCGATTTTAATGTTCACGAATTTCTTCAGTTCTTTAATAATCTCCGGGTCGGCATAGGTAATCTTCTCGAACTCCATACAGGCGGCGCACCACGATGCCCAAAAATCAATCATCACCGGCTTGCCTTCCATCCTGGCCTGTTTTAGTCCCTCCTCCTCGCTCACCACCCAATTAATCTTCTCCTGAGTTATTACTGACTGGGCAGGAGTTGTGGTCGAGAAGGGGGGGAGAATAAATCCCTTGATTATGAGATGTCCCACAAGAAAGTATGCTCCAAAGATAAAGGCTATGAGTCCAAATGCCCTCCTGGCACGTTGGAAGTTAGTGCTCTCACGAGTCAGTCTGTCGAAACCTCCGGAAAATACCGCGGTGATAATTAAAAACAATCCAAGTATGATGACAAAGGCGCTCTCTGAGATAATAAGCCTTATATAGTAAAGCGCTGCCCCGATTAAAAGGAGTCCAAATAGCCTCTCTACCGTTTCCATCCAGACACCCGATTTCGGAAGTGCCTTGATAGCGCCTGAAAAGGTGCCTAACACAATGAGAAGCACGCCAACTCCCCAGGCAAAGACAAAGAGCATCCAGAATCCCATGAATTTGTTTCCCGTGCTGGCAATATAGACTAACAAACTAGCCAGGGCAGGGCCAATGCAAGGCGAGGCTACTATCCCTGAAACCAAGCCCATGACAAAAACCCCGATAATCCCCTTTCTCGTCCCAGTCCCCAGCCGATCTGAGATAAAGGACGGGACTCGTAGGTAATACACCCCAAACATACTCAGGGCGAGTCCAACAAAGACTGCTACTACAAACCCTATAACCCATGGACTTTGCAAGGCTGTGCCAAACAATGCCCCGGTAGATGCAGCAGCCACACCCATCGCAGCATATACGATAGATATGCCCAGGACGTAAATCAGTGAAAGGAAGAAAGCCGTCAGAGGTTTTCTTCCAGAGGATTGGTCTCCAGTGGCCTGTCCACCAATTACGGCTATAGTGATAGGTATCATGGGGTACACGCACGGAGTAAAACTGAGTCCAATTCCAGCCAAAAAGATGAGGATGAGTGATACGAAAATCCCCTTGCTTTCAATAGTCTTCTGGAAGCTGGTAGTTTCAGACTTTATATCAGATTTTGAAACTGGTTGAATCGCCTTTCCTTCTCCCTGCGATACAGGTACGCTCCAAGTTGCCGATTCTACCTGCACTGGCAGTATGAATTCCTCCGTCTTTGGGGCAAAACAGATTTTGTCTGAACACCCCTGGTAAGAAACCTTAAGTTTTATATGGTATTGACCCACTGGGATGTCCTTTGCTGCCTGAAGGAATAATTTCACCGCTATTTCTTCTTCGTAGAGCTCGACTTCTTTTTCCAGGAATTGGTCAAACTTAATCTTTCCTGCGGGCAGCGCTATCGATGTTATGGTGAACTGAGAAAGGTCTCCGCTTTCTACCTTGATTTGATCCTTGTAAATATGATGGTTCGGGGCGATTGAGATGGAAACTGTAACAGGTATAAGATCGCTGGCAGAAATGTGGTCTTTTAAGAGAGTCGTGTTTACTTTAAATGGAGAAGTTTCCCCGAAGGTTTTTAAGGGAACTAAGAGCATAATGAAAACAATAGCAAATAAACCCTTTATAAAGAAATCCGCTTTCATGGCATATTCTCCTTTAAAAACTTCTTTTCCCCATTTTCATGAGGACAAGTTTTGGAAAGTTTTTACCTCCCCTTACACCCCTCCTTACGAAGGAGGGGAAACTGGGGTGGTTATTGGTTGTGGCTTGGTTACGCTATGATATATTTTATTTGATTATTTGTCTATATTCCCCAAAAACTTACTCAGCAAGTCCCTTGATGCCATGAGTTTTTACAAGCAATTCTACAATGAGATTGAATTCGTCTCTTTGAATTGAAATTTTTCCTTTGTTTCTTGTGTCTGGCCGTATCCTACAGAAAAAGGTATAAATAATAATTTTATCTTAGCAGCATTTTGGTCCACATGATATTTTCACCTCTTTATTTTGCATATCGGATATGATAAACATCCCTTTATACGGAGGGTTTGAAAGTTTCCATGCTGTATCGGTACATATTTCTACGGGTATTCCCACTGGATATGTATGACCGTCATCGTCTGAGATATTACTGAATGGCCCTTTATAGATTGCATATTGCCCAGTGTACTTACATTCCATAGATTTCATATATTTGTATCCCCGTGCAGTCACGGAGTAAAATTTAAACCCATCCACTTCCTTATAGAGATAACGATTCACCACTTCCATTCCATAAAAACCTAACTTCTTCGTTATATGGAAAAACTCTTCTTCCGTAACAGCCCCCGATATACACTCACTCCATAATATTTTGTCCCGTTTCATGGATACAGGAACTTCCCTGTCAGAGACAATGTCAGATATTACAAATCTACCACCTGTCTTTAGTATCCTGAATATCTCTTGAAAAACCTTTTCCTTTTGGGCTGACAAATTGATGACGCAATTGGATGTTACCAGATCGACACATTCATCCGCAAGGGGTATTTCTTCAAGAAACCCTTTCATAAAACGAACATTATCAAAACCAAGGTTTTGCGCCACAATCTCTCTTGAGGCATTGGCATTTCTCAGCATTTCATCGGTCATGTCTATTCCGATAACTTGTCCCTGTTCTCCAACCATTTTTGCCGCAATAAAACAGTCTATCCCTCCGCCGGAGCCTAAATCCAGCACACTTTCTCCAGGTTCGATGTTGGCTTGTGTCACTGGACTGCCGCATCCATACGATATATTCAAGACTTCCGGGGGGATATGCGATAAATCTGCTGGATTATAATTGATTGGGCAACATAATTCCTTTTGAGGTTGAATTGCCGCAGTTGCATAAAATTCATTAACCGATTCCCTGACGGTGTTTCTTGTAATAAGTTTCGGCTCTTCATTTTTACAGGTCAATCCTGAAGTTCTACAGGTATAACAGGCAGGCGATTCCATTGTATACGGCCCAAGGGACTCTCCCAAAGTCCAGCCCATCCAGGCTTTTGGAGCGGCAATAAGTATGGGACAGACAAAAACCCCTTTACTGGTCACGATACGGCTGGTGGCACATTGGAGATTGTCCATCGGGTAGTTATCAAAGCACTTCCCGGTAATCCGTTCGCTTTCATCGTAAGGTCTGACGAATTCGGCGCATCGTCCCAGGAGAACTAAAGGTAGTTTTTTGAGTCTTAACTGTGGGATATTCAAAGAACGTTCTAACGACTGAAATCCTTCTGCCATTTCTTTAGTAAACTTTCCATATTTCGACCAATCTGCTACCGTAATAATCGGATTAAAACAAGCAAGTACCAGGGACTGAATACCCCTGATTGCTCTCTTAAATGAGCCCATTCCACGAATTTGGTCATTTTCTTCCTCTATAAAACTTTCCAGGCTTACCCTGAATTCTAATTTATGTTTGGATGCACGAGATACCCGGGCTAGAGTTTGTGAAAGGTCCTCTGTTATTAAGGTGCCATTTGAAAGGACTGTGGTCTGACCGTATTTTATGGCCTCTTGTAAAATATCTACAATTTGAGGATGTAAAAAAGGCTCGCCTCCGGTAAAGTAAAATTCTTTTACTCCCAGCGTTGATGCCTCTTTCAAATACCACTGTATAGTATCTACGGTTATCATCTCATGTGTTTTGTTTTTGGGA
>JANLHY010000227.1 GCA_024653795.1 Candidatus Brocadiaceae bacterium
ATAGTCGGCGGCTCCATCCCCCGTCAATACATCCCCGCCGTTGAAAAGGGGATCCGGGAGGCGCTTGATAAAGGCATTTTGATTGGACATCCTATCGTGGACTTGTGTGTACGATTGCACTACGGCTCTTATCATGATGTCGACTCTTCCGAGGCATCTTTCAAGATAGCCGCCTCGCATGCATTTCATGACGCCTTCAACCATGCGAAACCCGTGCTTCTTGAGCCAATCGTAAATATTGAAGTTGTGATCCCCACAAAATTTATGGGGGAGATTACAGGTAACCTTTCCAGTCATCGTGGACACATCAAAGGGATGGATACTATGGGAGATTTGCAGGTGGTGCGAGCCGCTATCCCCATGTCATCGATAGCCAATTACGAAACAGAACTGAAATCAATGACCGGGGGACAGGGATCATTCACGATGGAATTTTCACACTACGACATCTTACCTGCCCATCTCATGCAGTCCGTTATTGCCCAGATGCACACTGCTCATGCAGCGAATGCCAAGAAGGAGTAAAACAAAACGGCTATTTACCTCTTACAGTGATTTAAGAATTTGTATCGCTAATCTTTTACCTGATCAAAGTACCATTTTTTTGCAGAAATATCGTAGGAAATGAGGCAGGTGAGATTGTCGGTAGTAACCACACAATATCGCTTCTTGAGTACGCCTTGAATGGTTTGATCCAGCCATTCATTTACAACTTCTTTTACTTTATAAAGCCTACCGCGTAGTTTAAAGCTGTATGGGACCACGTAATTGAGTGTCAGGTCGTTAACGGGTACCCATATCGAAGACCTTACTAAATGAACAATGGTAAATACAGATGAAAAACACCAGAGTGCAATACAGGCAATATAAAAACACATTGAAACTATGTCAAGGTATTGTCCATTAAATAATTCAATCAATTGAATCGTACTATTGGCGTATAAACCGAGTGTGAAGACAATCTCCCAATATCCTACAGTAAACACAAGTCCTTCATCACTGTACGCCTGTTTTCTGATAGCCAGAACTACCAGGAACGGCAACCACCACAGCCCAGCCGACCAGAAAAACAGGGAAATCCCTTTTAAAAATGGGAGGAAATCTACCAATGGGCCACCCATGTTATTTATATACTGATACAATGTTGTACCTGTAAGCGCCGTTAACGCAGCCGCTCCGGCATTCATCCAGTAGGGTGATAATGCAGTATTACTCCTGAACTGGTAAAAAATTAGTCTCATGATAATCAACACTATAAAGATGAGATACAAACTCGCCCCTACAGACCAGAGGGCAAACGAAAATAATTGGATAAACATCACGTGTCTTGTTGCATGCTCTGCAACGATTACTCCCAGGAAAGCTGTAGATTGAGTGCCTACGGTAGCAAAGAACCATCCACCGTGAAATATTTCCTCAATCTTTCTATCCTCAGTTTTTTGATGCAAAAACAGGATGCTAAAGGAGGAGAGTGATATGCCCAGCCAGAGACTTATAGCCACATACCAGAATATATTGGCCGTTGTGTACATGTGAAATACTTTTGAGAAACAAACACCGATTAGATTAATAGCCACAACAATAGTAAAAAAATTAAGTGTTTTTTCCGGGTTCAGCAGTTCATTCAAGGTATCTCTATAGAACAATACTGTCCGAACAATCTCAAAAATGGCTACAGAGAGGAATATGACCAGACTTGCTATAAAAATGTAGGGAACAACTAC
>JANLHY010000234.1 GCA_024653795.1 Candidatus Brocadiaceae bacterium
TCTTCCAGCGCCCACATGTAAAAAGGAAGCACACATCCGCATCTCAGGCAATCGGCCTGCGGCCCCATCATGCACGGTTTTTTAATTTGGCCCTGCGGATCAAGACAAAAAGACACCTCCTTGAAGACACAGTTTCTCGTAACCTCCTTACACTTATCAGACTTCATAAGTTTCAGAACGAGACTGGGTACGCCTATAAAATCACCATATTTTTCCTCTTTTAGTCTCAGCAGCGTATCTAATATTTCATCACGCAATTCCCACCCAGGCCAAAAATCGTCGTTTTTCAACCCTCTTATAGGTGTGTAGATTTGAAATAAGCACCCCCGAACACCAACGTCTTTCCATTCTTCAACAAAATATTCGATGTCCTGGTAATTCATCTTGTTGATTACCATCGACACAAGTATTTTTAGCTCAGGCCTGTTGGCATGTTTTTTTATCTTTTCATGACAGCCCTTCCCCCGAATGGCATCATGCATCTCCTTCTTACCATCCACTGAGATATAGAAATTAACGTCAGGCCAATCAGGAAGTTCAATAGTACCGTTGGTAGTGACCAGGTTCGACCTGAAATATTTCATGCCCCGCTCTAACAATTCTTTTCTCAGCAAAGGTTCACCACCGATCCAGGAACATTGATAAAACGGAAAATCTGCTTCTTTTAAACTCTCCAGTTTTTCTATCCACTCGTCATCGCTGAGTTCGGGATTTTCTTCATAATCATGCGCATAAAAGTAACAATGCTTACAGCGTAAGTTACAACGATTCGTTATATCAATTGCACCGATTGCGCCTTTGGGCTTGCCAAAGAGATCGAATCTGGTCAAATCGTACAACTTAAAGAAAAACTTTGTCCTGTCCTTCCCTATCTTGTGACAGGAATAATCAAATAACTTATCTCTAAACGTCCGTTTCGAACCGAATTGTTTATTTTCTAAGGTGTTAATCATTTTACATCAGAAAAATCAATAGTATATTTTTTCTGAACCTTTCTGGTCTTGACAATGACTGCAGTGCTTGCCTTTGGATTTACCTTTTCATATTGGAAAGTACCAACCACACCTCGTAATTTATCCTTACGCTTCATCCCAAACTCTGTTTTTAGCGGCAATATATTGTTCATTCCTTGCTTCAACATGATTTGTACGTCTTCCAGAGCTTTAGCATATTCTTCAGGAACAGTAACAACAACGTCAAAACTTGTAGATTCTTCAATTTCTTTTATATCATCTTTGGTGAGTGTCTTATCCTTTAGAGCCATCATGGCCGATATTACCGCAATTCTAACATATTTACTCATAATCAGCCCTCCCTCTCCATCCGGATATTTACCAAAGCAGGCTGATTTCACGATAGGACTATAAAATATTTCTTTCCCTTTATACTTTTTACCATATTCAGCTACTTCTGCAATCTTTTCCTGTTTTAGTTCAATTTCGAACGCTTCCGACCGTATAGCTATTCCAAACAATGCAATCCCAATGATACCGAGAGTACATTTAATAAACCTCATAAAGACCGCCCTCCGGACAACAACTTTGCGTATATTTATATTTTCCAAACTTATATTACTCTTCGCATAATTTTAGTTCTCTACCTGTTATCATACTGATTTTTTTCCCGAGGTTCTTCATTTCCTTAAACCCGCCGCGGCTAGAGGATTCTCCCACTTCATCTACCAATATTTTTCTCCCGTCCGTTAAACGTAACAATACCAAGTATCTGACAGAGTTATTCGGTATCGAATACCGTACATCTTTTACAACTTCCACATTTTTTATCCTGGGAAATGGGAAACTGTCCTCATTATCAAAAAAAAGTGTTCTTCTTACCCCCAGTGTCACCTGTTCTATCTTCCCGTCAATAATAATCGTCTTGAAAAAGGA
>JANLHY010000239.1 GCA_024653795.1 Candidatus Brocadiaceae bacterium
TATGCCTTGCTGCAAAGAGAACAGGAAAGCCGTATGAGGGAAAACCTCACGTACGGTTTGATGAGAAGATGCTGGAAATAGGGTATGGCTGTGATATTGTGACACTCTCAGAGGAAACGGAGAGAAACGGGGAATACAAATATCAGCCTGTAGCCACTACGCCAGTGTTTTACTCTACGGTGAAAGAAGGGGGTCACCTTTCAAATTGACATCATTCTTCAACGATAAAGATTGTGACCCCTCTAATCCTTGTTTCAGTTTCACCACAATAATTTTGCGATTGCGAGAGCTGCGCTGATAAAGCCAGCGACAATAGCCGAAAACTTTATAAAGAGGTCTGTCTGTGAGGTTTTTAGACGAAGTTCCATTTCGGCTTGTGAGGATTTTAGACGGATCTCCAGGTTGGTGTTTTCGTTGTGGATAAATTCCTTTAGGCTTTGTTGGCTGTCAACGTGGGATTGTTCTATAATATCCGTAAGCGCCTCAGCCTGTTCGTGGGGGAATCCGGCTGCTTCTAACTTTTTGATATTGTTGAGTTCCTTGGTTATTGGCATTTGGCCTCCTGCTCAGAATATTATCATTGTTCTGTCTGATTTTCAAGGTTTATTTTCCGGGATCAGGGGAAAAATAGGGACAGACACTAATTTGTTTGACAAATGAGTCATAGTGTCTGTCCCTATTACTTTACTTCATTATTTCTCCATTTCTCTCCCCCTGATCTTACTGTTTATAATATTTCATGGCTTCAGGGATTTCACTACGAATATCTGCAATTCTTCTTTCAGGCGCTGGATGAGTAGATAAAAATTCAGGTGGTCTTTCTCCGCCAAGGTTACTCATTCTTTGCCAAAATGGAATGGCAGTTCGAGGGTCGTAACCAGCCCTTGCCATAAGAATGAGACCAATATGGTCGGCTTCAGATTCGTGGCTGCGGCTATACGGCAAAAGAACACCCACATTTGCGCCCACCCCGTACGCCTGCAATAATAATTGTCGAGTTTGTTCTGGTTGTTGACTTAGCGCTGCAGATAAAGAGGTTGCGCCCATTTGTACTATCAGGAGATGACTCATCCTTTCGCCGCCATGATTCGCCAGCGCATGCGCAATCTCGTGTCCCAACACAACTGCCAGGCCATTCTCATCTCGAGTAATCGGAAGCATTCCGGTATAAACAGCAATTTTTCCTCCTGGCATGCAGAAGGCATTTACGGTTTTATCATCCTGAATGAGTTTAAATTCCCAATGGTAGTTTTGTAATTCTTTTTCCATGCCGTTTTCACGCATAAACTTTTCAGCTGATGCAGCTATTTTACGACCCACATCGACAACCATCTGCGTCTTTTGTACATCTTCAGAAATTTTTGAGTCGGATAACAGATGACGATAGCTATCAGCGCTTGAAGCAATAAGCTGGTTCTGCGGTATAAAAGAAAGTTGCCTTCTTCCTGTTATTGGTACTGTAGAGCAACCAACTAAAAGTATTATTGTAAGAAGTAATGCTGAAAACCTGGATTTAAGCATATTAAATCTCCTAAAACCGAATCTGATAGTAAAAAGATAACGCTGCCAACCGTATTAAAGCCGCCAATTGTTTAATGACTATACAAAGAAAATATCGGCACAGTCAACAATTTTGTGTGATTTTATTTCTGCAATGTTAAACACGTATCAAGGCGCTTCTGTTTCTCTTGATAAAATGCATGACTTCTGTTTTTTTACTTGAGGTGAACATCCGTTTAAAGAGGATATAAAAGTGAAGAAAGGTTTTACGGTCTGGTTTACTGGATTATCAGGGGCTGGAAAGTCAACAATATCCTATATCTTCGTCTTGGTTTAACTGCGATCTCAGCGTTCTTTGCGGTGCGATGAACTGTTTTTATTTGCGTAGGCAGCTTCTGCCACGTTTTTGGTCTTAGTCGAAAATTTGGTAATGAGTTTATCCAATTTGGAAATAAGGATAGGGCTTGCCGCCTTAGCAAGGATACCAAGAACGGCATTGTTGAATTTTAAATGGACGGACGTATTTACTTCCTCGTAATATCCCTTTTCGTCTTTTTGTGTTGTATAGTTAATCTCTAATACAATAGTACCTGAAAAACCGAAAAACACAACCGCGCTGCCGTGCCCCATATAAATTACCTTGTGTGGTTGTCGTTCTACGAGTTCAAACTCCCCTGTGATGTGTTTTGACGGCATCTGTATGCCATACGTACCATTGCTCTTAACCTCAAGTATCAACTCTTTTCTGTTAAAATCTCTTCCATGCTTTGTAAGTTCTTCAACGTGTTCAATAAAATATTCCAGTGTCTCCCTATCTGTGCGTATTGTGAGGGGTTTCTGCACTCTGGTGAATGTGCTGGAATTGATAATGGACTGTACTTTATCTGAATCTGACAGAACGGTTTCAGGGTAGAGAGGCGCAAGCCAGGAGAAAATGAAAAGACAGATGAATATCACATTATGGAATATGCGCATAGTTCAATTCCTGTATGGATTAGGATAAATTATTTGATCTCGTGGCTGTTCAAAAAGCTTAATTATTACGAATTTTAAAATTTTCAAATTTCTAAAATATTACACCTAAAAATTGCAGTCGGACACAGATAAACGCTGATTTACACTGATTTTTCAACGACATAAATAATCACAGGTAATTACCTAACCCGAACGAGTCGGAATGCGTAGCGCGGGTGGTTTATCCCCCGCCAAATGCCGACCACAAGGGATCAGTGCTACGTTTTTTGCTAAAAGTGTCAAAATATTTTTTGTAAGATACTAATGAGTGCGTTAAACAATTGTAGAGACGCACTGCAGTGCGTCTCTACCTTATTTTATTTGCGCTTATCTGCGTTAATCTGTGTCCCATTGCAGAATTTAGGTTACAGTTGCAAAGCCGATATTTTATAAACTAGAACGGTAATTCTATCACAAAAATGATTTGACACAAAAAGGATTCTAGTTGACAGTTTTTGTCAAAATTTATAAGCTCATAAGAGAATGAATAATTTCTTATGGGCGCTTAAATTTCTAACCATTATTCCTATCGACAGTGAAGACAGGATAAAACCAAAGGATTTTGGTTCTGTAGTCTGCTGGTTTCCAGTAGTGGGTTTGTGTATTGGTATTTGCCTGTGTATAGCCTATCTTTTGTTTCACTTCTTTTTTACTCCGCTTATCGCCGATGCACTCGTTATCATTGTGTATATCGCTATTACAGGTGCGATGCACCTTGATGGTCTTGCCGATACCTGCGACGGCATCTGGGGCGGCTGGAATAAGGAAAAACGACTGGAAATAATGAAGGACAGCCGCATCGGCAGCTTCGGAGCTATTGGACTGATTTGCTTGCTCGGACTCAAATACCTTAGCTTCCATAGCATTGGTGAAATATCTAAGATAAATTATTCGTCTTTTGGTGCCAGCGTAAAATGCATGTCCTGTTTCATCTCACCGATTCTTGTAAATAAATGTGCTGCGTTGCTATTAATGCCGGTTGTGGGGAGATGGGCGCAGGTCTGTGCCGCAGGGTTATCGAATTACGCAAGAAGCGAGTCAGGCACAGGAAGTTTTATTCTGGGAGGCACTGCACGACGGCATGTGATTTACGCATTGCTCCTTCCGGTATGCTTGTTTTGGTTTTTTTATAACCTGAGTGGATTCGTAATATTTGCAATAATTATCATTTTCACCCTGGTCTGGATTTGGTATATTAAGAAGAAAATTGGCGGTATGACGGGAGATACGTTGGGAGCTACCAATGAAATTGCTGAACTGTTGTTTTTGTTAAGCCTTCTGTTACTTAGGGATTGACAATAAATAACATGAACAACTTCATGCCTGCCTGAGCGAGTCCTCTCGCAGACAGGTTGCTGTGCCATCAGGGCTAAAGCCCTGGTAGGAAGTGTACCCACTAACCCCAGCCTTAAGGCTGGGGTTAGTGCCTGTACTGAGCCTGTCGAAGTGACGGTCTTATCGTTCGACTGAGCGCTCACGACGAAGTCCCCTCCTTGCGAAGGAGGGGAAAGTGGGGTGGTTATAAGTTCTGGATTTTGAACCATCTGTTGGCGCTGAGATGAAAAAGAAAAGACCAGTCCTCATCATATCTTGCGATTGATTAGAAATCGGTATTAATCAGCGTTTATTTGTGTCCGACTGCAATTTTTAGGTATCGGATAAACCTCTTGCATGTCTTGAGATCAATGCATAAGTTTAAAGGTGTTTGTTATGGCTAAAATGACCTTTGTTCTCGGCGGCGCACGGAGCGGCAAATCTGCCTTTGCAGAAGAACTCGCTAAAAAGTATAATGAAGTCGTTTATATTGCAACCGCAGAGGTTAAGGACGAAGAAATGCGTGAACGGATTCAAACCCATCGTGCCAGACGGCCCTTTAACTGGAAAACCATTGAAGCTCCATTTCGTGTAGATAGGGTTATATCGAATCTGAATGAGAAGGTGGGGCTTATTTATATTGATTGTATTACCTTATATATTACGAACATGCTTTTGAGTGATGAAACAGGCGCGTGTAGGGGAGAACGGTCGTTCGCCCTTGCAAAGGATGATAAAAATCTCCCTCCCCTAACCCCTCCCGCCAGGGGAGGGGAAACGAAAGGGGTGGCAACACTCCCCTCCCTTGATGGGAGGGGTGAGGGTGAGGGTGAGGGTGAGGGTGAGAATACCTCCCCTTCATCCCCTCTTTTGCAAGGAGGGGAAGGGGGGGTGAAAAATATAATTTTGGATAAGATAGCAAATACAACCGATACCGCAGAAATGCAGAGAAAAAACTTAAAGCAGAAACAGTCACAAATACTCGATGAAATTAATAAGCTCTGCAAGATGTGCCGCGAGTCAAAATCGGATGTTATTGTCGTATCGAATGAAGTTGGACTTGGCATTGTGCCAGACAATGCGTTGTCACGTGTATTCAGGGACGCTGCAGGGAGCGCTAACCAGATAATAGCTGATGAAGCAGACGAGGTTTACTTTATAGTCGCAGGGATTGCTCAGAGGATAAAATAATGGATATTTACCAATTTAAAACCTTATTGGAAAAAGACAAAAAATTTCCAATTTACGTATTTTTTGGAGATGAAGAATTTTTTATCAATGAGGCATATTCGGCAGTAAAAGTCCATTCTCTCAAGGATACCGACCCAAGCCTATCTCTGGTCGAGTTTAAGGGGGACGAAACCTCTGGCGGCGTGATATTTGATGAATTGAGAACTTTACCATTTTTTGCCAGCAAAGATAAATTGGTTGTCGTGGAAGAGGCTGATGATTTTGTAGAAAAGAATCGGGAAAACCTCGAAAAATATTTACAAACACCTGCAAGCCACGCTTCTCTGGTGCTGGTGTGTGATAAATGGGACAAACGGACAAAACTGGCAACCCTTGTTGATAAAGTCGGAATATCGATTGAATGCAAAAGGCTAAAGGACCACCTCTTGCCAAATTGGATTCCCACCCGTGCAAAACATTATAAAAAGAACATATCCTCTGTAGCAGCACAGAAACTGGTTGAAGACGTGGGTAACAATCTGGCGATCATAGATAAACACCTGGAAAAGTTATCTATTTACCTTGGTGAGAAAGCAACTATTGATGAAAGGGATGTGGATGCCCTCGTGGGCGTGGATAGAAACCGTACGGTGTTTGAGCTGACCAATGCCGTTGCGCAAAGAAATGTGGCGGGAGCGCTAAAAATTCTTGGTCAGATGCTGACACATGGCGAAGATTCGGTAAGGATTATCAGTCTCCTGTCGTGGCAAATTAAACGGTTGTGGAGGGCAAAGCAAATATTAAAGCAGGGAGGGGATGAGCATAAGGTTACATCGGAATTGCAAGTCGTTCCATTCTTTGCAAAGCGTTTCTTTGAGCAGGTCAAACTTTTTGCAGAAGAAGACCTCATGAAAAAACACGCTCTCCTGCTGGAAACAGACGTGAAGAGTAAGACCAGCTCCTTCGGCACACAATTGCTATTGGAATTGTTAGTGTATAAACTATGTGTTTAAAAAAGGAATTTCAAGAGGAGGGTAAAAGTGAAGATTGAATATAGTAAGGCTGCAGATGCAATTTATGTCTATTTCAAAGAAGATTTTGTAGAAAGGTCAAAAGAAATAGAAGACGGTATTGTAATCGACTTCGACAAGAATGGACAATTAGTAGGAATAGAGGTATCTGAGACATCATAAGAGATAACAATTTGTTATTGGTGTAAATGCGTGTTTATTTGTGGCTAAGCAGTCATAATTATTGTTAGAAAGGAAAGGAAATGAAATGAAATTTTTTATTGATACGGCAGATGTGAAAGAAATTCGGGAGGCTCATAGTCTGGGCATACTGGACGGGGTGACGACCAATCCCTCTTTGATTGCCAAAACGGGCCGTCCATTTCGTGAAACGATTGAAGAGATCTGTTCCATTGTAAAAGGTCCTGTCAGCGCTGAAGTAGTGAGTCTGGATACAGAAGGTATGCTCAAGGAGGCTAGAGAACTGGCAAAGATCGCTTATAACATTGTGGTCAAGATTCCCTTAATTAAAAATGGTTTGAAGGCTGTAAAAAGATTGACAGAAGAGGGCATTAAGACCAATGTAACCCTTTGTTTTTCCTCGAATCAGGCGCTCCTGGCGGCAAAGGCAGGTGGTACTTATGTCAGTCCATTTGTCGGTAGACTCGATGACAAAGGGCAGGTAGGTATGGAACTGATCGAGGAGATTCGTACAATATACGACAATTATGGTTATCGGACCGAAATTATTGTCGCCAGTATTCGAAATCCAATACATGTGCGGGATGCAGCGATGATGGGCGCTGATGTTGCGACGATTCCCTTTAATGTGTTTGACTTACTGGTTCAACATCCGCTTACAGACGACGGCGTTAAAAGGTTCTTAGCCGATTGGGAAAAGGTGCCAAAAAAATAAAAAATGATAGTCACCGCAAAGGCGCAAAGAACGCAAAGTTTGCATGTAGGGGTAATTCATGAATTATCCCTACTCAATGTTCCCTTTGCGCCCTTTGCGTCTTTGCGGTGAGATGAAAGCTTTTTGAAGAAAATAATTGTGGAGTAAAATCTTGTTCAAGCCGACAAAAAGTAAACTCAGTATTTTTTTCCTGGTCTTAACGTTTCTGCCGCTCATTGTTATGCGTCTTGTTGTCTACCCCATTACCTTCCAAGCATTGAAAGACGAAATTATCAAAAACCTGGAAGGAGCGGTACAGAAGCAGACTGAATTGATCACAAAATGGATGGAAGAACGTACGGCTGATGCCCAACGTATCGCTAATAATCCCCTTGTCCTTCTTGTTATGCAGTCGATTGCTGGAAATGTCGAGCGTACAGATTTATTTAAAAATTTGGAGACAATGAAATACTTTGATTATTTATGGAAGGAATACGGTTCAAAAGAGGCATTTATTGCAGACCGTGATGGTATTATACGCATTGCGTCAAGGAAGGAACTTGTTGGCGCTAATATTTCAGCAAAGGATTATTTTCGCTCTTCTATCAAAGGGGTTTTTTTTACCTCTAACATCATACCTTCAGATGTTCCTGTTGAAAATGAATCGGGGATGTTAGAAACTGGTGTGCCTACCCTGCTCATTTCTGCGCCGATTAAAGACAGGTCGACTTCTGTTGTGGGAACGGTAACACTGCGCATAGACGTCTCTGAGATTAACACAATGATGCAAAATATCCATATCGGTAAGACCGGAGAAACCTATCTGATCAATGGATACGGATATATGCTGACAGAATCCAAGTTTGCGGGAGATTTGAAAGGGCAACGTTTGATCACAAAACGGTCTGCCCTGGAATTGAAGGTTGCCAATCCGCTAACGAATGTTGTGACGAAGGGGGTTCTTGAGTGTCTCAAAGGTTCAGAAGGGTTTGATGCCGATGGATATCCCGATTATCGGGGTGTGAATGTGATAGGATTCTGGCGCTGGATGCCGGATTACGGATGGGGCGTGATTGCTGAGATTGATGTCGACGAGGGGTATGGGAAGCTTTACGAATTACGGGATTATATCTTGTTTACCTTTGGGTTGGTTGCAGTGGGGGTTATCATAGTTGCCTTTTTTTTGGGGAAGAAGATTTCAGCGCCGATTTCTTATATTACAGAAACAGCCAGGAAAATTGCCGGGGGCAGTTACCATGTACGGGCGCATTATAAATCGGTTGACGAGATTGGTGAACTTGCAGGCGCAATTAATAAGATGGCAGAGGCTCTGGATTCGAGGCCCCAAATGCCTGAATCTACAAATCCGACTAAATCACAAGGGGAAATTTAGGTGACGGTTAAAAGGCCAGAAAGAAACTTGTTTGATGCACAAGTGAAAACCATGAAAAAAGCTCCACTGGCCGACCGGATAAGGCCAAGGAATTTAAAAGAGTTTGTGGGACAGGAACACCTCGTTGGATCAAATAAGATTCTCCAAAGGCTTGTGGAAAATAAGGAAATGGTATCTATGATTTTTTGGGGACCTCCGGGCATAGGGAAGACAACGCTGGCCTCTATTA
>JANLHY010000255.1 GCA_024653795.1 Candidatus Brocadiaceae bacterium
TAGATAAATTATTATCTTTGATACCCAAAAATGTGGCTATAGCCAGTATCAACTCTTCGTGGATAAGTGCAGATACCATACAAGCTAAAGATATGGAGAACCAAACAACTAAGTCAAAATTTCCCCACGTAAAAAAGACAAGCGAACCGGCAAAACCGGGTAGTTCAAAAAAATTACTCCTCATGGGGATTAAGGGAGAAAGCAAAGAGCCGCGTATGGGTTTTATAGAAGAAAACGTTTTAAAGCCTATTCAAGAAGTAGTCCTCTTTGACCAGAAAGTTCCTGCATTCAAAAACGTGGAAATTGTACCGGGTTCATGTCGTCAAGTAGAGCGTAAAAATGGTTGGGACGGATGTATTAGTTTTGAGATACGCTGGATTGTAAAGTCGCAGGACGAAATACAATCAGAAACACAAGCGTTAATACCCGGAACTTCACCTCCAGCCGTAAAATCTTGAACAGGGGTATTGGAAGGTTAATTTATGGATATTGGCAAAGGATTGAATTTCTCAAAACTCAGGAAGGACCTTACAGGTATTTTTACCGGGATACAGGGTTTTTGGATATCCATTGGTACTATTTTTCTCATCCTGTTGATTCTCCTTTTTGTATTTATTTTTCCACTTTCAAACCAATATGCCAAGACTTACAAAAGCCTTGACGATTTAACAGTTCCGCTTGAAAATTATGCCTTAAGAGTAAAAAATATTTATAACGACAAATGGATTACAGCAAAAAAACTGGAAGCCGACCTGTATGAGAAAGAACTTGAAAAGTGCAAGACCTTTCTGAAAGAAAAGGATAATCGCCTAGAAGCTGTTTTCCTCATAAAGGATCCTATAAAAGGGTTGGTTAAAATTGAGGATGAGGCGCTCTGGAAGAATGAATATGTGAAAAGGGTTTCGGAATTATTAACAAAACTTGAGGCAAAGAATATTACTCTCGGTGAGGGCGCTTTGCCATTTCATAACTGGGGTTCCGATATCCCAACATGGGATGCTATTTCTCCTGTACAAAAAAAGTTCTGGATATTAGAAGCATTTATCAACATCGTCTTAAACAACACTGGAATTACGAAACTTGAAAAGATTACGTTTCGTGAATCGTCCTTTACATACGATCATTCTCTTGCAAAGCTTTACACCGTTATACCTATTATCATCAAGGTCGAATTACAAGCAGATCGCATCAAATTCCTATTACACGAAATTCTTAAATCAGATATCCCATTTGTTATCGAAGGCATTAATATTTTGAGTACTGACAAACCTTTTAGCTCAAGTTCGTCAACGGAGAATGAAGATTCTTTACCTAAAGACATTGGCAATCACTTACCCAATCCAATTATTAATGTTACTCTCGATGTGTATGTCATTGATTATACAGCATAAATCATTACTGTTTTATTTCAAAATTTGAAAATGAATATTAAAAATTTTATATTCAAACATATTGAAAAACTGGGTTTCGGCATTGCGATATGTTATCTCATATATACAGCGGTTCATACTTTTATTATATTGAATATAAAAGTACATAGAACAGATACAAAATTATTGTCCCTATCGAACACAATTGAGAGAAGGATTAAAACAAGTGTTCCTCCAATTGCAGATACGGAACTAAAAAATGATGAACAATTGGTGTTGCGTCTAACATCACCACCTTCTGCGAGTTCCTTACCCCGACCTTATATCTTTGGTAAATTCACAAAAGAAAAAACAGTGTCAGACATCACTACCAAAGATTTGTTAAAAAAGCCAGCATTACAACCCGCCGAGCGTTTAGAGGACATTACACTAAGTGAAATAGAATTTATTTTTAAAGGTGGCACAGCAGATTTGGCATTGGTTCAGGTCAGAAAATTATATAAAGACAAATGGTGGACAGAAAGCTTCACTATGGAAAAAGGGGGAACTATTGGTGGGAAAAAAACAATAGGTAAGGAAACTGTGGATTTCGATACATATTGTAAATTGATAGAAATTGTTCCTCAAGCACAAAAACCACTTGTTATTAAGAAAACTACGGCTGTTCAGAACGAAAAAGGTGAATTTTTGGGGAGTTCTTTTACTGAAGAAACGCATATGATTTCGGCTTCAAAGATTATATTTGAGGATAAGAAAGGGGAGTCTTATAATTTGTGGATAGGAGAATTGGTAAAGGTGGGGACTGATACGGTTACTGTTAATCCATCAACGAATGCCTCATCAACTAACTAAATATCAGTAATTTTCTGCGTTTTCTATGGTTAAGCTTTGGCTATACTTTTTAAGGGGGGTTACATGAAAAACAGATCAATCCTAATCTCAATTTTTATCTTGAGCTTATTCCTATTACTTTTTGTGCCGTATCAGTCTTTGTCACAAAACAAAGATACTTCAGAGGCAGATCCCTCCACTACAAATAATTATTATCTTAAGACTGCCAAGATATACTTTGAACAAAAAGACTATACTAAGTCCGTTGATGCACTCGAACTGGCTATCCTGTTAGAACCAAATAACGAAGAGGTTCTGGCGTTACTAAAACAATCCAGACAACTTCGGGAGGAAATAAATAAGTCAATTGCGATGTCAGACAAGACAGGTGGAATTAAGGAAACAAAAGCCGCACACCCTGAAGATATATCTCAGTTAATTCAGAATGCATATACCGCTATCCAAGAGGAACGTTATGATGATGCCGCAAAGATTGCGGATTTAATGCTAACAATGGATTCTGCTAACAAAGAGGCATTGTACATTAAAGAAAAGGTAAACGACATAAAACACAAACATACTACCGAAAATCTAAAAACCACTCTTGCCCAGGAGAAATTAAAAAGCCATGAATACCTAAAAGAAGCATCCGTTCCGTATCAGGATACCTTAAGGTTTCCTGCAAAAGAACAGTGGGCGGATATCGCAAAACGTACGCTTCCAGAGTTAGATAAAATTGTGGAAGAAAATAAAATAAAAACAGAACAACTCCGGCTGATTCTAAATCCCCCGGAGGGCCCGTTTCCAAAAGTTATTGAAGATGCCCTGAATACGATCATTTCATTTGAATTTTTAGATACCCCCTTAAGAGACATTATCATCTTTATAAGGGAAAAAACAAATATTAATATGATTATCGACTCTGAGGCGGGAAATGTTCCCATTACATTAAAACTTAAAGACGTGCCATTTAGAACCGCCTTAAAATATATTCTGCCTAAAGGGTATGAATATGTGATTGAGGGGGATATTATTCATTTTTATAAACAAAAAATGGAGATGCGGGTTTATGACGTGAGGGATATATTAATTAATCTGGATGATAAGGAACCCCTTAAATTTGATATTACGGCAGCAGCCACATCTCAAATGGGCTTTAGTAAAGGAGCAGAGACAGTAAAAGCAAAAGATCCATCGGAACGAGTATTAGACTTGATTGAATTAATTGTTACTACCGTTGAGCCGTCATCATGGTCACATCGTGTTAGTGTTGTAGGGGCTTCTGCAACAGGAGTCCAGCGAAGTATTAATATTCCTGGTCAAGGCGAAGGAAGTGTTATTGCAAGGACGGGGCAACCTGGCGATTTGGCGGTAGTTAACAGCAAATATGTTCATAAGCAAATTGAAGATTTGTTGGCTTCTTTAAGGTCTTCACAAAACCTCCAGGTGAGCATCGAAGCCCGTTTTATTACCGTTACGGATGAATTTATGGAAGATATCGGTAGTAATATAACTGAATTATTCAGCGGAAAAACAAAGGTTGACACAGGCGCTGCTAACATTACCAATGGACTCAACCTCAACTATTCCATGTTAAGCAACACCATGGTAGAGGGATTCATAAACGCCGTTCAAGAAAGCAAAGACGCAGAGATACTTACCTCCCCACGCATAACACTCTCCAATACCCAGCGTGGGAATATTGCCGTTGTCACAGTAATTAATTATATTAAAACCACAGCAGTTTCTGAGGGTGTCACAACCCCAGAGATTGGTACTATACCAAAAGGCACTATGTTAGATGTGCGACCTGTTGTGTCTGCTGACAGAAAATACATCTATCTGGAAGTAACCCCCTCTGTGTTTGAAGTTGGAGACCCAATCGATGAGGAGACTGTAGAAAGTAGCGTGACTATACCCGGTACAGTTATTAACAATGTCGTTACATCAAAAATAACCGTTAAATTACCCGAGGTAACTGTTTCTCAGGTATCTGTAACGGTCTGTGTACCCGACAAGGGAACCCTTATAATTGGTGGGTTGGGTTCTATCAATAGAGATAACACAACGACGGGCATTCCAATACTATCCAAGATACCCGTATTAAAATTATTGTTCACTCGTAACCAAAAAAACAATAAAAAATCAAATCTGATCATTCTTTTAAAACCTACAATTATTATTAGAGAAGAGCAAGAAGCAAATTTCCTAAGTTTGTCAAACAGAAATTTCAATGCGACAGACTCAAATAATAGGTAAGTTCTCAATAAGTTGAGGTAATGTATGCTGTCATTCCCGAATGCTTTTATCGGGAATCCAGAATCTTGATAACATTAAAATTTTGGTTGCGGCTACGCCGCGCTACGTATTTTATCAATCAGGAGGTAATTGCCATGCGTAAAACATATCGTACAAATACAATCCTACTCATTGTCATTTCTTTGTTACTTGCCATACTCATTTTTAAGAATTCGGCAAATTATGTTATTGCACAAGGAGATGGAAATGCACGACATGTCTTTGGATTGGTAGGAGAACGACAAGGTAATAGACAGCCGCTTTACCTGATAGATACCGAAGAACAGGCCATTATGGTCTATGAATATTTTCAGGGAGGGGGATTAGGGCTTGTGGCTGCTCGGAATTATAAATACGATAGAAAATTGCAAGAGCACGGAAAACCTTATGGCCTTTCCATCGAAGATGTAAAAGCTGAGATATTAAAGGCACAACCAAAATAACGTGAGCAAAATCTTGTCCTCATGAAAATGGGGATTTGCTATAATTCTTTGTGATTGTTCGTTTTTGAAGCAATTTGCAGGAGTCGTGTCTTAAGTTCTGCGAACGGGAAATTTTTACCGGGACAAGCTGTAGCCTTTTGATGCACATGTTTATGTTCTAATATATTGGATGAAGGAATATTGTATTTTCTGGAAAGATATTGAACAAGACTGACCAATGATTCAAATTGGTTTTCCTTTGGAGCTTCTCCATTTTCAAAGTCACCAACCAGGCAAATACCAATTGCCACACGGTTACAGTTCATGTTTGCTGTATGAGCGCCGTGAATTTGCTTCTTCCATCGATTTCCAACCTCAATTTCACCATCTCCTGAAAACGACCCATTCCCAATTACGAAATGATAGGCCAAACCGTATTCCCATCCCTTCGTTTTTTTATGGTAAGAATCAAACCGAGCGGCATTGCCCTTTTCAGTAGCGCTATGATGAATGACAATGTACTCCCAAGGGCTTTCTTTTACATCAGAACGGCAAAGATCATCTAAGTTTGGCATACAAAACGCGCTTTCATGCCTATCAAGCTTTTCAATCTTCGCCCCCTTAAAAAATGGTATGGAAATAAATAAGCCTGATGCAAT
>JANLHY010000260.1 GCA_024653795.1 Candidatus Brocadiaceae bacterium
TGCAATTTATACCAGGAGTAAGGGAATAAGTCAAGCGGAAAATATGTCGCAAAGCATTGATAAGTCATAAGTTAAGTCGAACTCGACTTATGACTTAAAAATATTTTTTTATGCGCGTTTTTTAACAAAGTTAATGTTACCATATAATGCTAATAAGAGATGCATATCTATTCTATAAGAGGAATTTAAAAAACTTTTAGAGCGGTAATGATGGGTTCGCTTCGCTTAACCCATCCTTACATAAACTATACAATTCAATATTATTGTATAGCCAACGTGGTTAAAAATAATTATGACAAAGCCTCGCAGGGGAAGGGATGAGGGACGATAACAAAAAGGGGGTAAATATTATGTTGCATAGCAAATTTGCTGCATTGAACCTTGTTAAGGCAGCGATGATTGCGCTACTCATTCTTTCTTGTATACCGTTCGTTGGATGTGGCAAAGCAGATGAAAAAGCAGACGAAGTGGACATGTTAATTCAACGGCTTAAGGATAAAAACGAGGGTGTCCGGCGGATGGCAGCAGTGGCGTTGGGGGAGATAAAGGATACCCGTGCAGTTGAACCCCTGATTGCTGCATTAAAGGACAATGACAGAAGTGTCCGGTGGAATGCAGCAGGGGCGCTGGGGAAGATAAGCGATACTCGCGCAGTTGAACCCTTGATTGCTGCGCTGAAGGATGATGACAGCGGTGTCCGGCGGGATGCAGCAGGGGCGCTGGGGAAGATAGGCGCACCTGCAGTTGAACCCTTGCTTGCTGCACTGAAGGATAAAGACAAGTATGTCCGGCGGAGTGTAGCAGAGGCGCTGGGAAATATAAAGGATACCAGTGCAGTTGAACCCTTGATTGCTGAACTGAAGGATGATGACAGCGGCGCCAGGCAGGATGCAGCAAGGGCTCTGGGGAAGATAAAGGATGCTCGTGCAGTTGAACCCTTGATTGCTGAACTGAAGGATGATGACAGCGGCGTCCGGCGGGACGTAGCAGGGGCGCTGGGGGAGATAAAGGATACCCGCGCAGTTGAACCCTTGATTGCTGCATTGAAGGATAATGACAAAAGTGTCCGGTGGAGTGCAGCAGAGGCGCTGGGAAATATAAAGGATGCCCGTGCAGTTGAACCCTTGATTGCTGCACTGAAGGATGATGACATCGGCGTCCGTCGGGAGGCAGCAGGGGCGCTGGAGAAGATAGGCAAACTTCCTTGATAAAGGCGCCAAAGGATTCAAAAGAGCAGTTAATACGTTAGTGGAAAGTCTGGCTTGTTGGGATTCCCCGGCGGCTAAGATGTTATGTAAACATTCGGTAAACACGTCTTACACATGTCATTCCCGCATGTTTTTTAGCGGGAATCCAGGCGTGTGCTGATGGGCGGTGGATTCCCGATAAAAGCATTCGGGAACGACAAACTTGTCCTCACGGAAGTGGGGAGTAGGCAGTGCATAACTTCTTTTACCGAACATTTGCGATTATACTTTCAAAAAAACGTAAATGCAAGTACAAAAATTGCCTTTTTAAACAATACTATTTAAAGCGTCTCGAACTCAACTAC
>JANLHY010000276.1 GCA_024653795.1 Candidatus Brocadiaceae bacterium
GGGATGTCATGTGCTGACTCAATTCTTGGATACAAGAGGTCAATTGTGGCTGTTGTCGGTGATGGCGCCATAGGAGCGGGGATGTCTTTTGAAGCGCTAAATCACGCGGGTGACCTTAAGAAAAATTTATTAGTCGTATTAAATGATAATGAAATGTCTATATCTAACACGGTTGGCGCCTTTTCAAAATATTTGAATAAGATCAGGACGGCTCCGCTGTATGCCGATATCAAGAAAGAGGTTCATAATTTACTCAATGTGTTGCCTGTGTTTGGTAAACCCGTGGGAAAAACATTGGAGCATGTTGTTGAGTTACTGCGAAGGGGCGCTATTCCAGGTCAGATATTTGAAGATCTCGGGATTAATTATTTTGGGCCAATTGATGGGCATAATTTCCAAATATTAATTGAGACATTGAATGACGTTAAACACCTCGAAGGCCCTGTGGTGCTGCATGTAATAACAGAAAAAGGAAGAGGCTTTGAACCGGCATGTCAAAATCCAACACAGTATCACAGCGCCGGTAAGTTTGAGATGTGTGATGGAAAGATTTTGCATGTTACAGACGAACCAAAAAAGATTTCTTACACCAAGGTTTTCGGGGATACGCTGATAGAACTGGCAAAGGCAGACCTTAAAGTGGTGGGGATTACGGCAGCCATGCCTGATGGCACCGGTATTGCTCCTTTTGGAAAGAAATTTCCAGACCGATTTTACGATGTCGGAATCTGCGAGCAGCATGCCGTAGGTTTGGCCAACGGGCTGTCTGTCGGGGGGCTAAAACCTGTTGTGGCTATCTATTCGACATTCTTACAAAGGGCATATGATCAGGTGTTCCATGATATTTGCTTACAACGGAATGGAGTAGTATTTGCCTTAGATCGTGCGGGAATTGTTGGCAATGACGGTCCTACGCATAATGGTGTATTTGATATTGCTTATCTCAGGAATCTGCCGGAAATTATCCTGATGGCACCTAAAGATGGGAATGAGCTGAAGTCTATGTTAAAAATTGCTCTGGATTCTGGCAAGGCTGTGGCGATCCGTTATCCAAAAGAGGACATTCCCAACAAAGAAATCAATCCGCTATACAAAACATTTGAGATTGGGAAGGCTGAAGTATTGAGGAAAGGAGCAGACGGTGTTCTCCTTGCTTACGGCGCCATGGCGTATCGATGTTTGCATGCGGCGGAAAAGCTGAGTGAAAAAGGTATAGAAGTTACGGTGGTGAATGCGCGGTTTGCTAAACCACTTGATAAAACGCTTATTCTGGATTTGGTCAGGAATCATAAATTGATAGCAACCGTTGAAGACCATGCATTGATGGGTGGTTTCGGTTCTGCGGTGCTTGAGCTTGTTACTGAAGAAAGGGAAGATGCGGGTAAGGTTATAAGAATGGGTATTCCTGATCGGTTTATCGAACATGGGCCTCGGAATCTTATATTAAAAAATATAGGCCTGGATGAAGATGGAATTGCTGACAAATTTATTGCAACGCTGGAATTAATGGATATCCACAGTTCATTTACCAAGGCGGAAAATCGAAGTTTGACCGTTTAAGCGAATGGAAAAGATCCTGGTTGTTGGCGACTTAAGTAAGAAAAAGATTCATGATGCGATTCTGGGTATGAAACCGTGGTTTGAGAAGCACGTCAGTATCGAAATTGTTGATTTATCGAAAGAAAAAAAAATTGAAAAAACCGGAGCAGAAATGGCTGTGGTTTTCGGTGGAGATGGGGCGATTCTTTCCACGTGTAGAAAGCTTGGAAGAAATCAGATGCCAATTGTGGGGGTACACATGGGGAGGTTTGGTTTCCTGGCGGAACTCATGGAAAAAGATGTATGTGTTTCCCTGGAGAAAATTTTTACAGGAAACTATCGCGTTCGAAAAAGAACGCTCCTTTTATGCCGTGTCGAACGTGACGGTAAAATCATAGATGAATCTACGGGTATCAATGATGCAGTAATTTCACGCTCATCCCTCTCAAGGTTGATTTCTATAAAATTAAATATTAATGGTGAAAATGTCGCGACGTATAGGGCCGACGGTTTGATCGTATCTACGCCTTTAGGTTCTACGGCACATTCCCTGTCTGCGGGCGGTCCGCTGTTAACACCCGATTTAAATGCGTTTATTATTGTCCCGATATGTCCGCATACACTTACCAATCGTCCATTGGTTGTTTCTGGAGATGTAAAGATTGAAATGGAGCTCCTGTCTCAAATGGGTGGTACAGGTTTCACGGTGGATGGACAGGTTTTTACAGAACTGGAGATGGGCGATAAGATAAAGATCGAACGGTCTGATATCGAAGTTCAGATGATTGATACGGGAACAAGGACGTTTTACAGCGTATTACGTGAAAAATTGAATTGGGGAGGGCATCCGAATTATGGCCGTAATTAAGATAAAAGAAAACTATTGTAAGGGGTGTCTTCTGTGCGTGCCTGTATGTCACAACAAATCGTTAGTGATTGCTGAAACGATTAACGAATATGGACTGCATCCAATAAAGTTCAGAGAAGATGCGGAATGTGACGGTTGTAAAAAATGCGCAATAATGTGTCCTGACGTGGCGATCGAGATTTATAATTAAATTGTATAGGAAAATTCGTTTTATTTATGCGGGTTTTCAGAAAATTTTGATGTCGCACGTAATTACTTAATACTTGGTGGAATACCTCCCCTTTATCCCCTCCTTGCGAAGGAGGGGAATGGGGTGGTTATAAATTTAGGACGAACGTTATTTATGAAAGACAGTTTACCGGGGGGCATATCTATAATGAAACAGTTACTGACAGGAAATGAAGCCGCTGCAGAAGCGGCTATACAAGCTGGCTGTAAATATTATTACGGATATCCCATTACTCCTCAGAATGAACTTATCAATTACATGTCGATAAGGATGCCTGAAGTTGGCGGCGCTTTTATCCAGGCAGAAAGTGAGATTGCGGCAATTAGTATGGTTCATGGCAGTGCGGCGGCGGGCGGCCGCGCAATGACATCTTCGTCCAGCCCTGGCATAAGTTTGAAACAGGAAGGAATTTCCTATCTTGCCGGAAGTGAACTTCCCTGTGTGATTGTTAACATTCAACGAGGTGGGCCTGGATTAGGCGATATTTCTGCATCACAGGCAGACTACTTCCAGGCTGTGAAGGGAGGAGGCCATGGTGATTATCATACCATTGTGCTTGCTCCATGTTCTGTTCAGGAAATGGCAGACCTTGTTTATGATGCCTTTGACCTTGCCGATAAATATAGGAATCCCGTCATAATCCTGGGGGATGCACAGGTCGGGCAGCTCATGGAACCCGTGGAATTTCATAAAAAACCGAAAAAAAATCTTCCAGCGAAATCATGGGCGCTAACAGGCGCTGAAGGGAGAAAGAAAAATGTGATCAAGTCGTTTTACCCTGTAAAAGGTCAACTGGAAGAGTTTAACGCTCATTTGCAGAGAAAATACAGGACAATTGAAGAACATGAAGTTCGGTATGAGGCTATCAATATCCATAAAGCCGATGTAATTTTGGTCGCTTACGGAACGTCCGCACGCATATGCAAGGAGGTTGTTAAGAAGAGCCAGCAGTATAAATTCAGGGTAGGAATGGTGCGTCCAATTACCCTGTGGCCGTTTCCGAAGGAGATTATTCGAAAGATATCAGAAAGAGTGGAATGTATCTTAACTGTTGAAATGAGCGCTGGACAGATGGTTGAGGATGTGAAACTGGCGGTTGAAGGGAGATGCCCGGTTCATTTTTATGGAAGGACAGGTGGGGGAGTACCCACATCTTTAGAAATAATTAGGAAAATAGTAGAGATCGTACCAGATAACCGTGCTGCCAATACGTTATTACAATTAGCAGAGGTAAAATAATATGCACGCCATATACGAAAAACCAAAGTCATTTATAGATACGCCAACGCATTTTTGCCCGGGCTGTGGTCATGGAATTGTGCTGAGAATGATTGCAGAGATTATTGATGCATGGGGCATTCGGGGAAAAACCATTGGACTTGCTCCCGTAGGATGCGCCGTCCTTGCTTATAATTATCTTGATATTGATATGTGTGAAGCTGCACATGGCCGCCCGCCTGCTGTGGCTACTGGCATCAAAAGAGTTCATCCCGACCATGTCGTATTTGCCTATCAGGGAGACGGAGATCTGGCGGCGATTGGGACAGCAGAGATTATCCATGCTGCCAATAGAGGTGAGAATATTACCTTCATTTTTGTAAATAATGCCGTTTATGGTATGACAAGTGGTCAGATGGCGCCGACGACTTTACTCAAACAGAAAACCGCTACCACGCCGTCTGGTCGAGATGCGGTAAACTACGGATATCCCATCCGTGTCTGTGAGCTGTTAGCCGTTCTGGATGGCAGCAGCTATCTTGAAAGAGTCAGTTTATCCTCCCCGGAAAACATCCGCAAGACAAAAAAGGCCATTGAAAAAGGGTTTAAAACCCAAATAGAGAAAAAGGGTTTTTCCCTGATAGAAATTCTATCCCCCTGCCCGATCTACTGGAGAATGGATGCCAACGAAGCGATGAAGTATATTGATGAAGAAATGACGAGCACCTTCCCTTTAGGGGTGGTAAAAGATTGGGAACACAAAAATTAAGGGACAACTTACCACAGAGGCCACAGCGCGCAGAGGAAAGAATAATCAAGTAAAACAGATAAGAAATTGGAAATTTAAATTTTTGTTTTTCTCTAGGATCTCAGTTTTCTCCGCGGTGAATTACACTTGAGAAATATGAAAGACCTGTCCAGTAAAATAGCTTTATTATTTGTGTAGATTCGTGTTCATGTATATGTATAGGAATTTCAAACTGTTAGTTTTTCCCCCTTGATCGGGGAGGTTAGGTGGGGGTGAAAGAAGCATGCAGATCACCCTCCCTTAGTCCCTCCCATCAAGGGAGGGAAAATGTGTATTTGTGAGCGGTCAAGCGAAGCAGACCGATCGACTATTAGCGGTTATTTTTTCATTGATGGGTGCGCTGACGCTTCACCCATCCTTACATGCCTAAATTCCCCCTTTGTTAATCAGGGGGATTAAAGGGGGTTGTCCGTGCCTAATTTAATGTATAGAGATTTCAATCTTTTGTGATTCCCCTCTAAAAAGAGGGGATAAAGGGGTGTTTAAGATTGCCGCGACACACCCCTACCCCTCTCAAGAGGGGAATTTAGGGAGTCCCCTCTTGAGAGGGGAGTGAGGGGTGGGTAAAAAATAAAAGCCGTTGGGTTTTTGTCTTTTAAAACCCAGCCTAATTCTATGACGGAAAAGATAATCTTAGCCGGTTTTGGCGGACAGGGAATGATGCTTCTGGGGAAACTGCTTGCACAGGCTGCCATGACCGATGGTAAATATGTAACGTATTTCCCCTCCTACGGCACTGAAGTTCGGGGTGGAACAGCCGTTTATTACCTCACCATTTCAAACGAAGAAATATTTTCACCACTCATCGAAGAAGCCGATACCCTTATTGTCATGAACCAACCCTCCTATCAAAAGTATAAAGACATGCTAAAACCCGATGGATTGCTTGTCCTGAATTCCTCCATGATCAAATCAAACAACCTTCCCGATGTAAAAACATACAAAATACCCGCAACGGAGATTGCCAGCAAATTGGGAAATGTACTGGTCTCGAATATTGTTATGTTAGGCGCTTTCCTTGCGATAAAGAAATTGTTCTCTGTCCATCTTATTTTGGAACAATTGCAGGCGATGCTCAAAGGGAAAAAGGGGAATCTGTTTTCCCTCAATAAACAAGCCCTCGAAAGCGGCATGCAGGTGATTAAAACCGTATAATTACGCAAAATTGAGGAGAAAAATCATGAAGGCAAAACTTAAACAATATATAGTTGAATACATACGGGAATGGAGGATTATATGACAACTGTTGCTAAAAAAGTGTTCGATGAGGCGTTGTCGCTTCCAGCCGAGACTCGGGTGGTGCTCATAGAGAAACTACTTATCAGTCTCAACTTGCCCACGCAACCGGAAATAGATCATCTGTGGGCTGAGGAAGCAGAACGACGCATTTCCCAAATCGACAAGGGTGAGGTGAGATTAGTGCCCGGTGAAAAGGTTTTTGCTGATATCCGTAAGAAGTATCGGCGATAATGAAGTTCTACTTTCATCCTGAAGCCGAAGCTGAATTTGACAGATCCGTGAAGTATTACGAGCAATGCCAGCCTGGACTCGGTCTTGAGTTTGCGGAGGAAGTCTATGCCACTATGGGTCGTATCGTTCAGTATCCGGCTGCATGGTTTGCATTGTCCAAGAACTCCCGCCGTTGCTTAGTCAATAGATTCCCCTATGGAGTGATTTATCAGATCAAGTCTCGTGCTCTTCGCATCATAGCGGTAGCCCATCTTAACCGACGGCCAGGATACTGGAAAGAAAGACTATAGCTGAACAAAAATACCACCTGAATGAGAAGGTCTTTAAAAGCCAAATCATAACAAAATTAAACATTTATCGTAATTCAGCATAATGATAAATTGTTGAAACACATATCGGGATATTGCCATATTTTCAGCGTAATTCCGCTTATTTTTGCTTGATATCCGCAGTATCATCCAATAATATACTGACAATTATGGAATAAAGATAAAAATAAATGTTATGTGTGAAAAGATAGGATATTTAAATAACAACAAATGACCAAACCTAATAAGGGAAAAGAAACAGAAGACCTTGTTGAATCTGTATGCAAAATCATGTTTCTTTCGGACTTCACAATTCGCAGCCCAAAATACAAAAAAGCCAGTGGTCTGCAAAAGGAAGCCGCCGACTTTTTGGTGCCTTTTGCTCAGCATCTTCTTGCATTTCAGGTAAAATCGAAGTCTGAAACAAAAAGTTGGCAAGAGAAAGACGAAAAAGATTTCAATAGAATAAACGCAATAATTGAAAAAGGAATTGGCCAATTAAACACAATAAAAAGAGCACTGAAAGCTGGTCACTTACTTGAAATGAGGAATTCAAGAGGCATTAATATTCCGTTTGACAGTAAATCAAGAATTAAACTTATTGGTATTGTAATAGTAGACTTGATTGGTGAAGAGCATTTCCGTCCAGAAGAAAGAACGGGGTTTTTTAACGGCTTTGCCTACCACCAAGAAATTCCTGTTCATGTTTTCCTGCGTACTGACTTCGATTTAATAGCAACTGAAATTGATACACTCCCTGATTTCATCGAATTTTTGGACCGACGGGAAACTTTATTTTCAAAACAGCAACTCGGCCCTCTTACGGCTGAGTTAGATTTCCTGGCAATCTACAAAACAAGACCGGCCCTAATAAGCGACTGTTTAGAGGGTAAATGTGATCTTCTTATTATTGAAGGCGGGATATGGGATAGTTATATGGTCACTCATAGGAAGAATATCATTGAAAGAACTTATTTAAATCGCCCGAGCTATCTCGTTGACTCAATTATTACCACTATTCATTCATCAATTGACTATGTGCCGAACATTAAGTATCCTTCGCATAAGAAAGCTCACGCCCTTGGCACGGTTGAGAATTATTGGGGAGTTATAGTAGAACTTAGTAAGTTAACTCGATTGCAACGGCGTTCTGTGGGCGAAAAACTGCTGGAAAAAATGAAAAAGGCAGACAGTACCGGGCATGGCCATGCATTGTTGATGCTTGATGAAAAGAGTGCCCTTTTTATATTATCGAGTGACAAGGATCGGCAACAAAGATTTAATGGCCTCTATAATCTTTCTGCAATTGCTTATTGTGGCCTCGGCTTAAAAAAGATAGTTGGAATTGCTACCGAACCGCTTTCGGTCAAGTATCGTTCCTATGACGGAATAGTGCTGGATGATGTTAAATTTGAAAATCATGACGAACTTGCCGAGAGTTTTAAGACTTCTTTTGGTGCTCCTGAACCCTTTAAGATCACAGAATACAAGAGCACATAACAAACGGTTCAACCCAGACGCGGGAATAGCCCCGGTTTGATTTTGGAACAGGTCTGTGGCCCGCGCTGGTTAACCGCAGCGTTGCCGCCGCGTTGCGCGCGTCGGCAACGGCGAAGCTAAGCTTCCGTTTTTGAGCTCTTTGCGGTGTGGCGTGTGTGGGGTCGAATCTTTGAAAATGACAAATGAAATTGGAGGAACACGTTGAATGGCGCATTCTTGTTATTACCGGAGATCCTGATTATCCGTAAAACACTGCTGAGTAATCCACAGCGGTATAAAGGAATGCATGGTTTCAGGTTCCAGCGAGGTGTAGCCTCTGACCGATGAAAAGCGAGATGCAAGATACTCGATACACGTGCAGGATACACATAATATCGTGCATCCTGAATCTTGAATCTTGCATCGTTTATCGCTCATCGTATATCGTGCAGTGAAAACTTAACTCATTTGTAAAGATAAATTGCGTATAAAGTATTTAATTGTGCCTATGCGTAAATTCAAATGAGCGATTACTTTTCACTAATTTAAATGGTTCACAAAGCCTGCACCATATCCTTAAATTTTCTGCCGCGTTCTTCATAATTCAGAAACATGTCATAACTGGCACAGGCGGGGGAGAGCAAGACAACGTCTCCTGTCTTTGCCATTGCGGTTGCCTGTCGAAATGCCTCCTCGAGGGTCTTTTGCAAGCATACGGAAGGAGTTTCTTTCTTACCCTTTTTCTCCAAAATAAGTTCATGTATTTTTCCTGCCGTTTTTCCGATAAGGATGACGGCATTGGTGTGTTGAGCGCATGCTCCGGCAAATTCCCCAAAACTGCTCCCCTTGTCATATCCGCCGGCAATGAGTATTACTTGGGCCGTAAAGGCCGTGATGGCAGCTATCGCCGACTTCGGCGTTGTTGCCTTGGAATCGTTGTAATACTTTACACCATGTACCTCCCGCACAAATTCAAGGCGGTGTTCTAGCCCAGTAAAGGTCGTTATCGCTTTCTCAATATGCTGCTTCCTGGCACCAGCCAGATAAGCGGCACAGGCGGCGGCAAGGACGTTTTGAAGATTATGAGTGCCAGATATTTTTACGCTGGATACGCATGGTATGGCGGTATTTTGGCTGTTTACTGATATTACAAGGTCATTACTTTTTATGAAGGCGCCGTTTGCGAGTGCTTGTTTTGCGCTGTACCATAAAACATGGCCATTGCAGTCATTTTTCCACCTCCTTAATTCCGGGTCATCGTAGTTAAGAATTGCATAATCTTCAGAACCCTGGTGTAAGATAATAGCTTTTTTCGCTTGAATATATTCATCCATGTTGGTGTGTCTGTCGAGGTGATTAGGTGATATGTTGGTTACAACACTGAGGTGAGGACTTTTTTTTGTATGGTTAAGTTCTTCCAGTTGAAAACTGGAGAGTTCGAGCACTACGATATCTGCAGGTTTCATTTCATCAAGGCATCCCAGGAGTGATTTCCCGATATTTCCTCCGACCCATGTCATGCGGGGTGTTTCCTGCAATATTTTGCCAGTAAGGGTAGTGGTGGTTGATTTTCCATTGCTGCCAGTAATTCCGATAATTGGGGCAGGACACAACTTGAAGAAAATGTTTATTTCAGTATCGACCTGTACACGGTTATTTCGCGCTATTTGTATAAATTTTGAGTTTTTTGGTACGGCAGGGTTAACGATAACCATATCTGCATTTATAAAATCTTCTTCATCGTGCCCACCAAGTTTATATGAAATGGGGAGTCCTTCAAGCTGTTTTAATGATGGTGAGAGTTCTGACGCATTTCTCAAATCTGTTACGGTAACGCGAGCACCCTGTTTCGCAAGGAATTGGGCAACGCCAACACCGCCGCCGAACAGGCCCAATCCCATCACCGTTATCTTTTTATTTTTGAATTCATATTGCATGACATGAATTTTATCAGTATTTTCAAGGCTTTCAATGAAAATTAATTAGTCCTTCGGCAACTTTCTTACACCACGAAGACACAAAGCCACAAAGAAAAACCTAACGAAGCATGGCCTCTGTGCTGGTTCAGGGCTTTCAGCCTGAACCGAAACATTTCGGTTCAATCGAAGACGATTGAACCAGCACAAGTAAATAAAAGTGCAATTTATGAATTTTTAATCTAAAATCGTAAATTTCTACTAACGAATTATGCCTGTCATATTGACACGTTGTCAAATAGAATTTAAACAGGAACACTGTCATAATGACATATACAACTTTTGAAGATTTTTCAATAATTTCCATTTACTATATAGTTATGTTTTATTTAATTGTAACGTAACGACTTAGCCCTATTAAAATAATGATACGGGCGTGTTAT
>JANLHY010000289.1 GCA_024653795.1 Candidatus Brocadiaceae bacterium
GATATCTTCAAAACTTATATCTTGTGGTCTTTTGTACGGTCCGTAATCTGGCATATCCGTTCCTCCTTATAAAACTTTAGTGATCTCGTCTACCGTGAACTTGTTCAGGTAAAACATTATTACAATCATAGTTGAAGTATTTGTTAATGTTCGGCAAGGACTTTCGTTATGTGTTTTATTAGGGTAAGGCGCGATACAATTCCAACGACTTTGCCGTTTCTTACCACGGGAACGGTGTGTATTTTATTAACAACCATAAGCGCCGCAGCCTTGATTATGGGATCTTCTTCACGTACCAAGAAAGTCGTCTTTGACATAATCTCGTTGATTGTCAAATCCTTGCATTCTTTGCATTTTCTTTCAAAATAATTTACATCCATTACAGAGATAAGAGATTCATCGACGGTTACGTATTTGGGAATAAGTACCTTTATAATATCTCCTTCTGTTACGATTCCCACCAGTTTGTACTCTTCATCAACCACAAAAACGACATGATATTTGACCTCACCAAGTATCTTTATAAGACGTTCAAAAGTATCTGAAGTTCGAATAAGATTCGGCGACGTATCCATAATATCTCTTACTTTCATAATTCTACACTCCTGTCAATCTTAATAAAATTATTTTTACATTTGTGGCAAATAATGTAGCGCCGATCGTTCGACTGAGCGCTCACTACGAAGTCCCTTCCCCGATCGTAGTCGAGGACAGGTGTGGTCGGCCAATTGCTGGGGATAAACCCCCGCGCTACGATTTCACATTGAATTTCCTTAACATTAAATTATGGGCAAACTGCCGTTCGCCCAAATTAAGGCAACCACAGGTCTCGTCATTTTGCAACGTTCCCGACGATAATGTCAGTTGACCAATCTTTTGTCTGAGACGTTTTTCCCTCTTCGTAAAATGCTTGCCCAATGTCATAAATTGAGTTATCGAATTTAAAAGGAATTTTAAACCCTTCCTCATGAATGTCTGTAACGACTATCTTGCAAATAGTCCCAAAAGCTCCAAATGCAAGGTCGTAGCAGGTATCCGTTCTAGCAGGAGACATCAGGCTATACCAGCCATCAGTTTCTTTGTTTAACGTCCAATTCTGGCAAAGCCCTCCATCGTAAGATGAAGTAAGCGCCACGCTGTAAGGTTTATCGGCGCCTATCCAAAAACGAAATTTATTAACGTATCTTGGCGTATGTTCACACCACATAAATATTTCAGCCTGATGGTATTTAATTACGGAAGGGGCGGAAAACCGCACCACGCCCTCAATAGTTTTCCTGAAAATAGAAGACGGGTCTATTTCATCGTATAATAATGGTGTGCCGGTAACGCCCTTATACGTAATCTCACTTTCCACGACAAAGCGGTCATCCTCTGGTTTTTTTGGGGTAATGTACTTTATCTTATACTGACCTTTTACGTCTTTGATTATCTGCTTAAACCTCTCACGTAAGACGTTTATATTCTCTGAATAAACGTACGTGCCTCCTGTTTCAAGAGCAATGGTCTCCAACACTTTTTCCTCGCTGCCAGGCCCTATCCCCAGGACGTATATGTGAACGTTCCTTTCTTTCGCCAAAGCAATAACGTCATCCGGAGTGTTAAAACTGCTATTATCAAATCCGTCTGACAAGAATATGAGCGTCTTGAAAACATTGGGGTCGGGCTTTTCAGGAAATTGTTGTAAACCCTTTTGCACGGCATCCCAGCAGCTTGAAAAATCGCGGTAAATCTTGCCGTAACTAAAATTGTCAATAGCCTCTTTTACCGCATTTTTATAAGTAGTAAACGTGTGTAAAAGCGCTGGCGGTTCATCTGGACGATGGAATTCTACCACCCCAACCTGATGTGTTTCGTTAAGACTGTCAATTAAATCTTTAGCGCTCAATGTCATCTTATCAATGTCTTCGTTCGTCTCATACATTGACGCTGAAAAATCTAACACAATCATTACTTGTAACTGGAAATCATCCTGCGTATAGAGAAGCGCATGACTTTCCAAATAATCAATCTCGCTCTTATTTTCCCAAATTTTTATGTTTTTCCAGTCAACCTGATTAGAATCAAATAAAATAGCGTGATTGTGCTGATCTCTTAAAGAAAATATAAATTGAACGGTGCTGGGGAGCTGGTGGTCTGTTGTCTGATTTAACACCGTAATTCCACGAAGTGGCTGGATAATCTTTATTGGGCTGACCATGTCAAATAATTTAGGATTATTCGCATCCTCAATCCTAATAGCATAGTCATTGCCCTCCCTGATAAAATCATCCACTTGCCAGCTAAATGAGCCTTGAGCAGCAGCTTCCTTCTTGAAATTATAACGTTCTGCAATCGTTCCGATGTTTACTCCATTAGAATATAGAAAAATGTTTACACTTTCACTAACGCCGTCAGTCGCCGTCCATTCTATAGTCTTTTTATCGCCAACAAAAACTGACGTTCCCGTTGATGGAGATAGAAGAGTCAATTTCTCCGCATCTTTTTGCACTAATAGTCGGACAACGCCATTTTCTGCATTACTTAAAATCTTTAGTTCTTCTATAGAACTGCCATAAGGAAGGTTATCCCTATTAACTTTCACGCTAATTTTTGCAGATTTATCTAATACAGAGCCTGTGATAGGCTTGACTATAAGCCAGTTTGAGAGGCGTCTGGTATCAATCTCAAACTCTAATTGTTTAACGCCTGGCCTGAAAAATCCCTCAGCCTTTGCCACATTTTTAATAGTAAACTCCATTTCCGATGCTTTATTTCCAAAATTCAAATTTGCTGGAGATATTTCAAGGATTGGCAAAGCATCCCTGCGCAATAGAATAATAAATATCGTTACAAATATTAGAATAAGAGGAATTATGACAATTTTTCTCTTCTTCTTTTCTGGAACATCACCAGCCTTTTTGCTCGGGTCTGTTTCTTTATTCACATTTTTACCAGTATTTTCAGGTAAATCCTTATCCTTAAATGACATTTTTTCAGGCTCCCAATTTCTTGTATAGTTTGCTAAAAACAACCATTCGGTTGGAATATACTAGAAATATTATATATTTATTTAAATTAGGTCTTCGTCAACTTTTTGTAAGGGCAGGCTTGAAACCTGCCCCTACTATTCTACAAATAAACAACATCTTCGGGATGGTACATACAAAGAAATAAAAGCATGTAATCCTTCAAATGACGGGTAAGGAGAAAGTTTTGTCTGACGTGCTCACGGCCATTTTCACCCAGTCTTTTCGCATAGTCAGGGCTGTTTAATAATTGTTTGATGGCAAAAGCCGCACCGGAAACACTGTGGCAGAGGAGGCCGCTGTATTTGTGTTTGACCTGCAACGGAATCCCACCGGTGCTTGATGCAACAATGGGCTTCGCCTTCCATAATGCTTCAGTTACGGTAAGCCCGAATCCTTCACGCAGGGATTTTTGCACGATGACCGTGGATGCCCTCTGAAGCGCATTGATTTCTATATCGCTGCCGGAGGGAATGGGGAGGATATGTATGTCATGGTCATTTCCTGCCGCTTCCTTTGTTTCTGCAAAGACCTTCGTTGATTCCGGATCATCCGTAGCCGTCCCACCTGCAATGATGAGCTGGCAATCAATACGCTTCTTCACTAAGCGATATGCTTCGATAACACCAACGGGGTCTTTTAAATAGTCAAACCGCGATATCTGGGTAATAATAGGCTTGTCTTTGGGGATGTGATATTTTTCTAACACATTATCTATTGTTTCTTGGGGTAAATCCTTATTTTTATCGCTCAAAGGGTCGATAGAGGGAGAAATTAAAAATTGCCGTATGGGTAAGGGTTGTGAAAAACCCGGGGCAGAAAAGACAGCGCCATCATATTGATGAATAAACGGCGTCAAAAAGTCCCATACCTGTTTGTTGGGAGTTGAGACGTCTATGTGGCATCGCCAGATCCACTTGCTGTCCGGCATCGAAGCCTTCTTTTTGATCAGGACAATAGGTTGAGGGTCATGGATAAACATGACGTCACCATAAATCTTGACTTCGTCAATATTTCTCTGGCTAGTCTCCATAAAGATTTCAAACATTTGTGGAGTAATTTCTTCGGATTTTCCATGAAGTGCGTTGTGGAATTTTTTTGTGGCATTGAAGAAGTTTTCGCCGCCTTTGATAAAATCCCATCGGGCATCCACCCCCAGCTCCTGCAATAAGGGCACCATGCGATTAAGAATCTCTGCCACACCTCCTCCCACAGCCGTGGAATTGATATTCTGAATCACCTTTCCCTGAAGTTTGCCTGCTAATATTCGCAATTCTTCAATGGTATGGGAACCGACGATAGGTTCGTAGTCCGTTATTTTTGGCATAGGTTTTTACCTTTATACAGATGTACCACCTTGAGTTATGCCTTCGCCTTTTAAAGATTCAACGATTGTTTTCTCAATCAATTTTATAAGCCTAATCCGTAGATTTTCCATAGTATGGGTATACGGATCGAGGGAGGCGATTTTATTAGCCAGTTTCTTCTCTGAAAGGCTGTCTTCGAGCCAGTTGGAAAAATCATTGGTGCCTCGTCCTATACGAAGCCTGGCCTCAAACATGTGAAAGTATATCGAATTAATACTCACCCGTTGTAATACCGCTTGAAATTCTTTGAGGTCTGAGACTGTATAGGGTGTCTGGAAGACAAAGCTAACCGATTTTACAAAATGGAATTCTTCCCCGGTTGTTGCAAACTTATGAAGTGATCTTGGGTGTTGTACAATATAACTCTCGATGGTACGAACGATTTCGTCCCGAAGTTCACGAATTGTTGTATATTGAATGGTATCAATGCTATACAACGCCTCCCCAAGTTCCTCTTCGCCCAAAATACCAGTAATCCAATATGCAAAGTCATTCGGGGGTTCTGGTGAGAGATATTGATGCTGCTGGAGAAAACGGTGTGTATGATGATAAATAACCGAACCTGGAACTGTTTTGATGAGGTCCAGCAACTCTTGAAGATTGGCTGCCTTTAATCCGGTAAGTTCAGGTATATGGAGTTGCGTATAAAATTTGAAAGGCTCTTTTGCCTTATTGAGGGCATTCATTATGAACCTCGTGTTTTTGTTCGTAAAGATGTTCTAAAAATACCTTTACCTCCTCCGGGGAGTGGACATAGTATTCCGCTGTGGACGTATCCAACGGGTTTCCCACAAAGATCGTTAGTCCTTTTCCCCGTAAACTTTCAAACACCTCAATATCTGCCTTGTCATCACCTAAATAAATAAGAAGGGCACCCTCGCTGAATTCCTCTGGGAAATAATGGGCTAATAACCATTGAATTGTACTGGCCTTATTCCACTCCACAGGAGGACGTATCTCGTAAACCATTTTCCCCGTGCTCAGGGACAGCATTTTTCTGTCCAAAAAAGGTTTTGTAATAGCATGAAGAGTACTGGTTACGAATTCGATATCACCCTTTTTTTTAACTGCACGATAATGCAAGCTAATGGAAAGCCCTTTATCTTCAACATAAATTCCTTTGATATGCCTTAACGATTTTAAGAGCCTCATATAAATGTGCCAAAGGATGTAGCGTGCCTTCCTGGCTTCTTTACTAACATAATGTATTCCAGGTCCTTCTAACTCTATTCCATGATTGGCAACATATAATATTTCCGGAATATTAACCAGTTTTTTTATCTGCTTAAGGGATCGCCCGGTTATTATACCTAAAAATATTGCTTTATCCTGAGAATATTTTATTAAAATTTGCCGTATTTCTTCAGAGAGGGCAGCGAGGTCGGGGTGTTTCCGTATGGGCGTTAAAGTGCCGTCAAAATCTGTTAAAAGAATGGTCTTTTCTCTGGCATTGAGAAGTGCATCAACAGTCTGAATATTTTCAAACAAGTATTTCATCATGACAGTGTTTGTCATTCTGAGTGATGCGAAGAATCTAACTTGACTAATTCGTTCACAATACTTTGACCCCAGTTGTATACATTATGCTCACGCACCTGTTCCCTGAGACGCTGCATCCTTTTCTTCTTTTCATCATCGGGCATTTCGATGGCAGTCTTTATGGCCTCCGCAAAAGTATCTATGGCGTAAGGATTGATCTGGATACATCCCGTGAGTTCTTCGGAAGCGCCAGTGAACCGGCTGAGTAACAATACGCCGGATTCATCAAAGCGGGAGGCAAGAAACTCCTTGGCAACCAGATTCATCCCATCATGCAACGAACTAACAATACAGAAATCCGACAGGCGATACAAGGCTTGAACGCTTACCCGATTAAAGTGCGATTTTAATAAACGTATGGGCGTCCACCTGCCGTCACGAAATTTATGATTTATCTCGACCATGAGATCGTATATCTTATCATTATAATCACGGTAGTCATCAATGTGAATACGGCTTAAGTTGCCTGCCTGTACAAAGGTAATTTTGTTTCTGTATTCAGGATATTTTTCAAGAAATCTTTCAATGGCCTTAAACCGTTCGGGGATGCCTTTGGTGTAATCCACACGGTCTAATCCAACGCCTATGATCTGACCTTTTAAACCGAGTTCTCTTTTGATGCGAGCCCTCTCAGTCTCAACTTCTTTACTTTGCGCCTGTAAACTTAATTCGTCAAAATCAATACTAATGGGAAATGGACGGACATGTGTTGTCTTTCCGCCTTTTGTTGCAGTAAATTTCCCGTAATCTATCCTTGATTCCAAATTTCGATCTACCGTATCGAGGAAGTTGTTGCAATGGTACTGGACATGGAATCCCAGGAGATCATTTCCCAAAAGACCTTCCAGGATTTCCTGTCCCCAGGGGCAGATGCGAAATGCCTCCCTGTTTGGCCATGGAATGTGCCAGAACTGCGCTACAAGCAGATCGGATCTGCTTTCTTTCAGCATCCTGGGAAGCAAGGTAAAATGGTAGTCCTGGATAAAAATAAATGCCTTATCATTTCCAACTTCTTCTAATACAACGTCGGCAAATTTCTGATTAACCGATTTATAAACTTGCCAATCTGCTTCGTTAAACTTGGGTTTTACGTACACAATATGGCAAAGCGGCCACAACGCCTCATTGGAAAAACCGTAATAAAACCTTTCTTCTTCTTCGTGAGTAAGCCAAACTCTTCGTAGTGTGTATTGTGGATTATCAGGGGGAACTGCAATATGTCCTTTGCTGTCCACTACCTCCTTATCGGCGTCACCGCTGCCGTAAGCAATCCACGTGCCGCCCTCAGCTCGAATAATAGGATCAAGGGCAGTGACCATACCGCTGGCAGGGATAATATATTTGATTTCTTCGCCTGCATAGTTGTGTATGTATGGCTCACGGTTGGATACAATAATTAGCTTGTAATCCTTGAGTTTGCTCGAAATAAGTTCTTTTAATGACTCTTTTGTATAAGTCATAATTTTCTTAGTCTAGATTGCGGCTTCTCCGGACTCTTTAGTACGGATACGATACACGTTTTCCACATTTAAAATGAATACCTTACCATCGCCAGTACTTCCTGTCTTGGCTTCATTGATGATTGCATTTACAATCTTTTCCACATCTGAGTCTTTGACAGTAATTTCAATTTTTATCTTCGATAACAGATCAACCCGATATTTTGTTCCACGCCATACCTCGCTAACGCCTTTTTGATTTCCGTGACCTTTTACTTCCGTAACGGTCATTCCTGGATAACACAGTTCCGATAAGGCATCCTTGACAATATCAAGTTTTTCCGGTCTGATGGTAGCTTCTATCAATTTCATAAATATATCCGTATTATAATCCGTGAAAATTATTACGGTTGTTACTCGAACAAAGTAATATATAAACAGTTGTATACTTATTTATTGAAACATTATAATCTACAGTTTATAATTTGTGCAAGTAATTTATCGTATAGTTATTAGAAGGAGAAACCGTGCAGACAAGAAAACGCACAAAAATAAGAAGGCAACAAATTGTTGATATTATCCGAGACATTATTTCAACAAAAGGAATTGAATATGTAACAATCGGCGAGATATCGAAACGGATAGGCACGACCAGGGGAGCTATATACCGCCATTTTAAAAGCAAGAGGGACATATTGAGCCTATTGATTGATAATATCGATGAAACCCTTATGGAAGCTATAGACAAGGCAATGGTGTATGAAGACCCTGTTCAAAATTTAAAGAATGTATTGTTGGCACATCTTACCTATGCGAGGGAACGGCGTGAGACATCGTTTATTGTCATTATGGGGACTATGCAATTTGGCGATGCCATTGTACGCAAGAAGATTTCTCAGCTCATCCAGAAGTATTTACGGAAGATAGAAAAGATACTTACAAGCGCTATAAAGTTAGGCTTAATAAAAAAAGATATAAGTACCAGGATATCTGCCATTGCCTTTTTAGGACTCATTCAGGCCACAGTTACAGTGTGGTCATACAAAAATTTCAACTTTATACCCAAAAAAATACATGCAGCATTGTGGAATATCTACAGCAGAGGCATCGGTGTCTAACTATAGATAAATTAATCTTGACTTTACTTTAAGTTAGATATAAAGTAACCCCTATAATAAAATCAGCAAATCCATTATGGGAACAATCTTCAGAAGAACTATTATTGATGAGATAAACAGATATCTGCTTACAGACGATGTTATTGTCTTGCACGGTGCAAGACAGGTAGGCAAAACATCCATACTTTATTATATTCAAAATGAGTTAAAAAAAGACGATAAGACTAATTACTTTATAGACCTGGAAGATTCACGTTTTGTAAGTATTTTAAATGCAGGGGTTGATGAATTCATTAAACACTTAAATGAAGAAGGTTTTAATACCAATGATAAAAAAAACAAACTATATGTTTTCATCGATGAAATCCAATATTTAAAAGACCCATCATCGTTCTTAAAGTTGACTGCAGACCACCATAAGCATATCAAACTTATTCTCTCTGGTTCATCAAGTTTTGCCATTAAAACCAAGTTCAAAGACTCCCTTGTTGGCAGAACGGTAAACTTTGAAATATTCAATCTTTCATTTAAAGAATTTCTCTTATTCAGGGGTTATCATTTTGAAGATAAAAAAGTATATACACAAAAAAAGATTGATGAACTCAAATCATTGTTTAAAGAATATGTCCTTTACGGTGGTTATCCTAAAATTGTTTTAACGCCTGAAGTGGACAAAAAGGAAAAGTACCTGCAGCAAATTATTGATACATATATCAAAAAAGATATTAGAGACCTTGCCAGCATAAAGGATATAGATAAGTTCAATAAGCTCCTTGAAGCACTTGCCTCGCAGAGTGGCCAGTTGCTTAATATAACTGAACTTTCCAATACTACAAAAATTGCAAAGCAGACAATTGAAAAATATCTTTTTATAATGGAAAATACTTACATATTAAAATTACTCAGACCATTTAGCAAAAATATCCGTTCTGAACTATTTAAACTGCCAAAGGTATATTTTTTTGATACAGGGCTTATGCAGATGTTATGGTTAAAGGGATTGCAAAAGGAGATAATCAGCAATGTGTTTGAAACAGGGATATTCATGGAGTTGGTAAAAAGATATACTCAAAACTCTGTTTTTTACTGGAGGACCAAAGATAAGAAGGAAATAGACTTTATATTGAAGGTTAAAAACACAATACTTCCGATAGAGGTAAAACTTAACTTTGAACAGTTTAACCCTTCGGCAGTAGAGTATTTTAACAGCCGCTACGGCATGGATAAATATAAAGTGATAAGTTTATATGGCAAGCCAAAGAATAAGTTTTATGTCTACCCATGGCACCCTCTTCTTTTTGTATGTCCTATAATTACTTGCCTCCTAACACTCTTTTTATAAGATCCAAGCTCTTGCCGTATCTTTGAACTATCGATACGTGTTTTTCACGGTCTTTTGCGCAGTCGCTGACTTTGCCCTTAATAAGACCGATGGTGTGTGGTATGACAGGAAGAACAACGGCCAGGTTTTCAGCAACGCCCTTTGGACTTCCAGGAAGGTTAATAATGAGTGTTTGTTTATAAATCCCGGCGACAGCCCTTGATCCCATAGACCTGGGGGTATGTTTGAGTCCTTCCATGCGCATAGCCTCAGCAAACCCCGGCAATTCCTTTTCTATAACTGCCCGCGTTGCCTCAGGAGTAACATCTCTGGGACTTACACCCGTACCACCCGTAGTGACAATGAGGTCGGCTTTCCCGGCAAATTCGAAGAGTTTTTTTGTGATAAGATCCTTTTCGTCAGGAATGACTTCATAGGCTATAATGGTAGCATCGACACCCGCAAGCATGTTGCGGATGACCTCGCCGCTCTTATCCTCACGTTCACCCCTTGATCCCTTGTCACTTAATGTCAGGATAGCTGCCCGAATCATACCTGTAGTGCTGTATCCCTTTCGAGAATTGCAATCTCATCCCCAACTTTTATCGTACCGCCGGTAAGAATTTCGGCAAAAATACCCTCCCGAGGCATAATGCAATCGCCTGCTTTATAATAAATAGCACACCGGTCATGGCACTGCTTGCCTATTTGAGTCACCCGAATGAATATGCCATCACCAATTTTTAAAACGGTTCCTATGGGAAGTGATTTTAATTCAATACCTTCTGTTACAATATTTTCCCCAAAATCACCGTCTTTGATGTTTAGTCCTTTTCCACGCATAATGTCCGCGCTTTCTCTAGCCAGCAAGCTGACCTGACGATGCCATTTTCCGGCATGGGCATCCCCTTCCATGCCAAAATGCTCGATTAACTTGCGTGCACCAACATCCCGCTTTTGGATACCTTTTTTTTCACTTATACAGACGGCAACAACCTTTCCCATAATCGTCTCATCAGAAATATTTTTCATAAAATTTTAGAACTCGAATTGAAGTTTAGCACGACATGTTTACCGTGTCAAGCATGAACCCATACACCGATTAGTTATAAATTACTTGTTTTTTTTGAGTAATATGATTAAAATTAGCGAACTTTTTAGAGATAAATTATCTTTTTGTATTTAGTTTAGGTTACAGTGCAGCAAAATATAACCTATAGCGTTAGAAAGGTAAAATTTACATGACCAGTGAGCATACAGATTTGGCAGTTATCAGTCGAGCAAAAGAAGACAATGTAAAACTTGTCCAATTACAATTTACAGATATTAACGGGAATATCAAGGCCGTTACTATACCGATAGAAAAATTCCCGGAATCCATAGAAAAGGGTATCTGGTTTGACGGTTCGTCAATCGAAGGTTTCACAAGAATCTGTGAAAGCGACATGTATTTAAAGCCAGATACAAGTACTTATGCCTTGCTTCCCTGGGAAACTGAAGAGCCAACTGCAAGGCTCTTTTGTGATGTCTATATGCCCGATGGTTCCCCCTTTGAGGGAGACCCCCGATATATTTTGAAAAGGGCAATTAAAAATGCTCAGTCAATGAACTTTGAATATAACGTAGGACCTGAATTAGAATTTTTCTTGTTCAAACCCAAGAGCAACGGGCAGGTGGAGCCTACACCGCATGATGTGGGAAGTTATTTCGACTTTTCACCAAGAGACCTGGCGGGAAATGTCAGAAGAGATATCATTTTTGCGCTTGAGAAAATGGGCCTTAATGTCGAAATGAGCCATCATGAGGTAGCTCCAGGTCAGCATGAGATTGATTTTAAATACGCAGAGGCGCTAAAGACGGCAGAAAACGCCCTGACTTTCAAACAGGTAGTAAAGTCGATTGCGCATAAACACGATTTATATGGTACCTTTATGCCTAAACCCATCTTTGGCGTATGTGGCAGCGGGATGCATTGCCATCAAAGTTTTTTTGATATTACCACGCGGAAGAATATCTTCTTCGATGAAAAGGATGAATATAAGCTCAGTAAGACAGCACGACAATTCATTGCAGGCCAACTGCAGCATGTACGGGCTATGAGCGCCATTTTATCTCCAACGGTAAATTCCTATAAGAGATTAGTACCTGGATATGAGGCGCCGGTATATGTCTGCTGGGGGCAAAAAAATCGCTCCGCCCTGATACGAATTCCACGATATTCTCCGGGAAGGGAACAGGCAACGAGGGCAGAATTAAGATGTCCGGACCCCAGTAATAATCCATACCTTGCCCTTGCAGTCATGCTGGAAGCAGGGCTTGATGGTGTTCGAAGAGGCATCATGCCTCCTAATCCTGTAGAAGAAAATGTCTATGAGTTTAACAAGGATGAATTAGCATACCGAAATATCGCTACCCTCCCAGGCTCTTTGGGTGAGGCAATTGAGGAATTGAAGAAGAGCAATCTGATGGAAACTACATTGGGTTCTCATACTTACCAGGTGTATATACATTCAAAGATGGCTGAATGGGATGAATACAGGATACAGGTAACAGAATGGGAACATAAAAAATATTTCGAGACGACATAATAAAATTAAATGGAGGAAAAAGATGTTAGTAAAAGATGTGATGAAGACACAACTGGTAACCTTAAACGCTGATTCGAAACTCGGTTTCGCCAATGATATTATGTATTTGGGGAGAATACGGCATTTGCCCGTTGTGAAAGACGATACTGTTGTAGGCATATTAACGCAGAGAGACCTCTATCGTGCATCGCTGACTTCCATCCTTACAAACTGGAAGGAAAACAAGGAATTCCTCGATTCCATTAAGGTTTCAGAGGTAATGACGAAAAATGTAATTACCGTTGCGCCGGATGCAACGATTGAGGAAGCTGCCCAAATTATGATTGATAAGAAGGTGGGTGGACTGCCTGTGGTAAAAGAAAAAAATAAGTTGGTTGGATTGATTACAGAGACGGATGTATTACAATATCTTGTGGATAACAGCAGAAAGAAGACCTGATGTTTTACGAAAAGGAGTGTCTCATGTGTGATGTTGGCGGTCATATAAGCAGCGACATGATTACGTGGCAATGCGCATGTTGTGGCGCAGCAATAAAGGATTCGGACAGTACAACCGAAGGACTTTGTGATCTTGGGATATGTGTATCCTGTCGAAATACACCGGAAGATTGGATATCTTTTGCCCATGAAGAGTGGGAAGAAGGCATCTGCGTGGATTGTGCATCACC
>JANLHY010000300.1 GCA_024653795.1 Candidatus Brocadiaceae bacterium
TTTTGGCATGATGTCATCCAGATATCTGAGCCGCTCCATATTGACATCGAGAACCGTGACCCTTGCCCCAAGCCCTGCGGCAACTTTTGCGGCATTTGCACCTACAATACCGCCACCTATGATAACCACCTCTGCAGGAGCCACACCAGGCACTCCACCCAGAAGTATACCACGGCCATCCATAGGTTTCTCCAGATATTTTGCGCCCTCTTGTATGGACATCCGCCCTGCCACCTCACTCATGGGCGTCAGGATTGGGTGTTGATTGTGTTCATCACGAATTGTTTCGTAGGCAATGGCCACTACTTTTGCCTTTAGTACGGCATCTGTCAATGTTTTTGAGGCGGCGAAGTGGAAAAAGGTAAAAATAATTTGATCTTCCCTCAATAAAGGATATTCAATGGGCAGAGGTTCTTTTACCTTCATTATGAACTGTGCCCGGTCATATATTTCTTTCGGATTATCGACTATTCTTGCTCCAGTTCTCTTATATTCCAGATCAGGAATGCCGCTTCCCATACCAGCGCCCTTTTCTACAAGAACGGTATGCCCGTGTTTTATCATCTCCTCCACGCCGACGGGGATGAGGGCTACTCGATATTCATCAAGCTTAATCTCTTTGGGTATGCCAATAATCATGTGAGTTTTCTCTTCAAAAAGGTTGTATCGTCTGATAGAATCGTCTGCGTTCTTCCGTAGTGTACATTGACCGTTATTTTTGTCAAGTTAAAACAACTCCGTACGAAGTGTTTTATGAAACAAATCATTTCCATAAAAATTAAAGTCTTTATCAGCGTTCTTATCGTTTTCTGTGCCTTTCACACCCCTTCTTCCTTTGGTTTGCCTGCGGACGATGTCGTACCGCTGGTGGATGGAGACTATTATCCCCAGGTTCATCAGGCATTGATTACTGCAAGGAAATCTATCTCGTGCGTCATGTACATGGCCGACATTAATCCAAAGTATAATAAGGGTTGGGAATATAATCTGGTCAATGACCTTATCGGCGCCCATCGGCGCGGTGTGGCTGTAACGGTTATCTTTGATCAAAATACCATGTTTTGGGAAGAAGGGAAAAAGGGTAAAAAGACAGAGCGAAGGAGTCAGGAAGCGTATGAACTGCTCAAAAAGAATGGCGTCCCTGTATATTACGATAGCAAAGACCGTATTACCCATAATAAAATACTGGTTATAGATAACTATATCACCATCGTGGGGAGCACGAACTGGACGTACAGCGCATTAAAAAAGAATCACGAGGCGTCTGTCCTGATAAAATCGCGCAGCGTAGCAGAGTCGTTTCTTAACAAACTCAGGCCAATATCAAAATACCAGCCAAAATGATGAGCATATTGGACGCGGATGAACGCAGATTATTGGAATGTATTAGTAAGACAGGATTAACGGGATAGACAGGATAAAACGAAATCAAAAAAGAAATATCCTGTAAATCCTGTCTAAAAATGATTGGCTTAGAATTCGGCTTTTAGGAGATATCAGCAGCAAAACAGAGGTTAGCGCATGGTATTTGATGTTTAAGAAAGCCATTGTCAACGTGTCTCTATCAAAATCTGTGTCCCTATTTAAAAAGAATGTTATTCATCTAAAATGAGTTCTATAAGTTTACTTTATAATCTTTGTACCTCCGTGTCTCCGTGGTTTATTATCCGCAGAAATCTCAGATTCTTTATCTGTGCAATCTGTGGTTTGGTGTGCTTGTCCGGCAATGTTCTTGCCATGGGTGAGGCATCGAAGTTTACCTTTGTGCATCTTCAATACGAAGGTGGAAACTGGAATCCCAGACCCAATGCCGGCAAGCGCCTGATGTGGGAGCTTATTAAACGCACCAGTGTCGAGGCGCGAATCGAGACCATGAACGTTCGTGCTGATGATGACAGCCTCTTTGAATATCCATTTCTTTACATGTCCGGTGATCAGGAATTTCCTCCTCTTAGTGATAAAGAGATTAGCAACTTGAAATTGTATCTGGAGTTTGGCGGTACGCTTTTGATTGACGACAGCATTGGAAAGAGCGATTTTGGGTTCGATAAATCTGTCCGGCGCGAAATCAAACGGCTGTTTCCCAATAAAGCGCTCGAAAGGCTGTCCGCGGATCACACGGTTTTAAAATCTTTTTATTTGTTAAATCAGGCATACGGCAGGGTTATGGAAAAATCTTATCTGGAAGGCATAACGCTGGAAAACCGCGCCGTCATTATTTATTCGCAGAACGACCTGGGCGGCGCTTGGGCAAAAGACCCGCTGGGAAGCTGGGAATACGAGGCAATCCCTGGCGGTGAGACGCAAAGGGCCATGGCATTTCGTCTGGGCATAAATATTGTCATGTATGCCCTGACAGGCAACTATAAGCAAGACCAGGTACACCTGCCGTTTATTTTGAAAAGACAGATGTAAGACGTGATACTAAAAAGTAAATATTCGGTAACCACGTCTTACACATGCCATTCCCGCATGTTTTTAGCGGGAATCCAGGCGTGTGCTGATGGGCGGTGGATTCCCGATAAAAGCATTCGGGAATGACAACCTTGTCCTCACGGAAGTGGGGAATGGGCAGTGCATAACGTCTTTACCGAATGTTTACACTAAAAAAGTAGACAGAATAAATAAGACCATATCTTGTAAATCCTGTTCATCCTGTCTCAAATAGTACAAACAAATATGGAAAATCTTACACAGTGGCATCTCACATTTATTGGCATTGAAAACCTCGGTTTGCGGGTGGTGGTGGTTTTTCTGGCGATTGCCGCACTATATTTTTCGTGGCTCAGCATAAAAAGTATTACTCCCGCTTCTAAACGATTGTTGCTTCTCGCACTCAGGTTCGCTGCTATAGTGATCATAGTCTTCCTTCTCCTTCAACCACAAATAGAACAGAAAGAGGTTCTGAAGTTAAAAAATAAGGTCGTATGCCTCATAGACAATTCACAGAGTATGACTCTCAAAGGAGGCGATACGGGCATCTCCCGGTTCAGGCTTGTTGCCGATTTCTTTAAAGGCAATGCCTCCTTTATCGAAGAATTGCAGAATGACTTCGATGTAGATTTTTTATCTTTCTCCAACGTTGTTAAAGAGATTTCTTCTGACGACATCAAAAACGGTCTTGCCCTTGATGGCACAAATACCGACATCGCCCGAATACTCAAGCTCCTGAAAAAACGATATGAGGGCAAATCCGTTAAGGGGTATTTGGTTTTTTCTGACGGTGCGGATACGGTCGAACTTCCCTCAAGTGTAAACAAACTAGAAATCATTTCAAATCTTGCAAAGGAACTCTCTGCCCCATTCTTTACCTTCTCACCGGGTGGTAATATGGATGTCAGGGATATTGCTATCAGTAATATTTCTTACGACAGCTTTACCTTCGTGAGGAGTCCATGGAAGGCGGACGTCACGGTAAAAATTCTTGGATATAAAGACCTCAAACTTCCCATTACCCTAAAACAGGGTAACGACATCATTTCTTCAAAGGTGTTAAATACCGGCGAAGAGAGCGAACTTCACATAGACCTGTCTTTCACACCTTACACAACCGGGACGTACTTATATACCATATCCATTCCCATCCAGCCACATGAGGCAATCACAGAAAACAATCAGGTCAGTTTTCTGGTAAAAGTGGTGCGGGATAAAATCAGAATTATGCATGTATGCGGTCGTCCGTCCTGGGACGAGCGTTTTCTGCGGCAGGTATTAAAAAGCGATCCGAACATTGACCTCATATCCTTCTTTATCCTGCGAACGCCAACTGACGTATCTGAGGCGAGGAACGACGAACTCAGCCTCATCCCTTTTCCTGTGGATGAGCTATTTACGCAAGCGCTCAGCAGTTTTGATCTGGTTATTTTTCAGAACTTCGATTACCGACCGTATGATACGTCGTTCTTTCGGTTTTCACATTATTTAAACAATCTTCAGAAATTTGTAACAGAACAGGGTGGCGGCTTCATGATGATTGGCGGTGACATTTCATTTTCGCAAGGCGGATACGATGGTACGGCTATTGAGGACATTCTTCCTGTAATTCTTTATACAGAAAAGGATAGTATTGATACTTCCCGATTAAAGGCAGTAATTACCAATGATGGCATGAAACATCCTGTAACCACTCTTGATGATAATGCAGACAGAAACATTGCCATATGGAAAGGCCTTCCAGAACTAGACGGATGTAACGTAACTACTCAGCTAAAATCAGATGCCGTGCCGTTAGTAATCTTTCCGACAAAGGGAAATCCACCCCTTGTTTCTGTTCGGGATGTGGGGCTTGGTCGATGTATGGCCATTACCACCGATTCTTTATGGCGATGGAATTTTTTATCCGTTGGGGAAGGTGGAAGCAATAGACATTATATAAAATTCTGGCAAAATGCCATAAAATGGCTTATCAAAGACCCCACCTTAAACCCTATCCGCATAACGATAAATAAAGAAACTTTTCTGCCTGATGAAGAAGTACAGATTAAGATAGAAGTACTTGGAAGAAATTATCAGCCAATGGAGGGTGTGCAACTAGATATAGATGTTACGAATGAATTTTCCGGGGAAAGCATATTCTTTATAAAGGCGACCACTGATAGTAACGGTCAGTATAAATTTACCATCAAAAATAATAGAGAAGGTTACTATATCGTCAAGGCATCGGCAAAGAAAGAAAAGGATGAAATCGGACAAGATTATACCGTCTTTAACATCGCCCTGGAAAACAAGGAATTTAAAGATACCTCCATACGAAGAGACATCCTGGCCAAATTATCAGAGGTTTCCGGTGGAAAGTACTTCGACCTTCCCACAAAAAATATCGAAGAAAAGTTATCTATTGAAAATCCATCCATTGTTAAACTGGTTGGCAAACGTCAAATCTCCCTGTGGGATAACGGCTATGTTTTCATGATGATACTAGCAATAGTTTCCATCGAATGGTGGATAAGGAAACGCAGCGGTTTAAGTTAAGGCAAAAAACACTTGCATTAAAACACTTCATTTAGTATAGTTACTATTTCCTATTTTGCAAAAATACCTCAATCGGGCGCTATTATAACAGAGGATAAACAGGAGAGGTCTCACTTGATAATAGCGATAGATGGTCCAGCGGGTTCCGGAAAAAGTACCGTTGCTAGGATGCTGGCAAAACGGCTTGGCTTTTGGTATCTCGATACTGGTGCAATGTATCGGGCGCTTACGTGGAAGGCAATGCAGGTGGGAGTAAACCTGGAAGATGAAAATGCCCTGTGCAGTCTCATGGATGAAACCACTATTGAATTCCAGGGTAAAGATGAGAATCTCCGGGTATTTGTTGATGGTCACAATGTAGCGAAAGAAATTCGGTTACCGGCTATTACGAATAATATTCATTATATCTCAAATAAACCCGGCGTTCGGCAGCGTATGGTAAAGCTTCAACAAAAGATAGCGGCAGAAGGAAACACGGTTGCCGAAGGTAGAGACATGGGCACGGTCGTATTCCCAAATGCGGAAAGGAAGTTTTTTCTGGATGCAGATATCGAAGAACGCGCCAAAAGACGTTACGCTGAGTTTAAGCCTTCGCAGAAAGAAGTTTTTTATGCCGACGTTATAAAAGATATGGAAACACGCGACAGGCGAGACACAACGAGAAATAACTCACCCTTAATAAAAGGGAGTGATGCAATATATATTAACACGACAAAACTGACCATTGAAGAAGTATTTAATATGATGCTCAAAGAAATTGAGTCTATAATACCTAGAGCGGTGAAGCCGCAGCCAAAAGACCCCTCTCTTTCCCCCCTTCGCAAGGGGGGACACAGGGGGGTGTAAAAAACTTTACAAAAAAAGAAGTTTTTACACGGTAATACTATAAAACAGGAGTTTTTGAGGCAAAGCAGAAAACGTACTTTATTTCATTCACTTTTTTATTTTTTTAATTTTTATTTCGGAGAATTCATCAAATTATGGATCGTGATATTTTAAAAGAGTACAACATAAATTTAGCCGACATTGAAAAAGAAGTTGAAGCAATTATGGGTGGCGAGGATAACAAAAAGAAGATGGAATCAACATGTTATGATTCTATCCAGAACTTTGAGATAGGCTCAGTTCTGAAAGGGCGTATTTTAAGCTCCATTGGTGACAATGTTGTCATAGACTGTGGATATAAATCTGAAGGTATGATCCCCAAGTTTGAATTTGACGATCCTTCCGAAATAGAAATTGGCGAAGATGTAGAAGTTCTACTGGAAGCAGTAGAAGATGATTCTGGACTTATTAAATTATCGAAACGCAAAGCTGATCGCATACGTGGCTGGGAAAGGGTTATTGCAAAATATAAGGAGGGCGATATTATAACGGGACGTGTTACGAGAAAAATTAAAGGCGGTCTTCTCGTGGATATGGGCGTTCCGATATTCTTGCCAGCCTCACAGATTGATGTAAAACCACCCGGTGATATTGCTCAATACATTGGGAAAGAAGTCACATGCAGAATACTAAAAATAGATGAGGCACGGCAAAATATTGTTGTTTCCAGAAGAAAGCTTATCGAAGAAGACCGCAATCAGAAGAAGCAGGAACTATTGTCAGAAATTGAGGTAGGGCAGGTCAGAAAAGGCGTGGTAAAAAACATTGCCGATTTTGGCGCATTTATAGACTTGGGTGGACTGGACGGACTCTTACACATTACCGATATGAGCTGGGGAAGAATAAGCCACCCCTCCGAACTGCTGGCAATTGACGATGAAATCGATGTAACGATACTCGGCATCGACAAAGAAAAAGAAAAAGTCGCTCTGGGACTAAAACAAAAATCAGAAAACCCCTGGTTGCACATTGAGGAGAAATATCCTGTAGGTTCCAGGGTAAAAGGACAGGTTGTTAACATAATGCCCTATGGCGCCTTCGTAAAACTTGAAACAGGGATCGAAGGCCTTGTGCACATCTCCGAGATGTCCTGGACACGCCGTATCAATCATCCATCCGAAATGGTAGCTATTGGGGATATGGTAGAAGTGGTTGTCCTTAAGATTGACAAGGAAAAAGAAGAAATCTCCCTCAGTATGAAACAGACTGAAGTTAATCCCTGGACGGTTATCGAAGAAAAATATCCAGCCGGAACGAAAATTAAGGGTCGTGTCCGCAATCTGACTAATTACGGCGCATTTATTGAGATTGAAGAAGGTGTTGACGGATTGCTTCATATTTCCGACATGTCATGGGCAAAGAAGGTCGGTCATCCCTCTGAAATTGTTAAGAAGGGGGATAAAATCGAGGCTATTGTACTCTCAGTTGACCGCGAGAAGAAGAGGGTTGCGTTGGGTCTAAAACAACTCTCTGATGACCCGTGGACAAAAGAAATTCCCGACACATTTAAGGTAGGTGATATAATCAAAGGTAAAGTCACTAAGCTAACCAACTTTGGCGCATTTCTGGAACTCGGTAAAGGGATAGAAGGGCTGTTACATATCTCAGAATTCTCCAATGAAAAGGTAACCAATCCTGCCGATGTCGTCAATATCGACGACGAACTGGAAGTCAAGGTTATTCGAATCGAACCTGATGCAAGAAAGATAGGGCTCAGTCTTAAGAAATTATCCGATTCTTCAACTGGAGAATCCCAACAGCAACCATCTGATGAAGGCACAGATACATTGGAAAAGGAAACGAGTGCAACAGGCGGCTAATGATGCTGTAACAAAAAGGAAGGAGATACCCCTACGGAATCTGCTTTACAAACATATCTGAAAGAAATTAACAAAATTCCGTTGTTATCTCCTGAAGAAGAGAAGGAAATAACAAAAAGGGTAGTAGAGGGGGATGCGAAGGCGCGAGAAAAACTGATACGCTCTAACTTGCGGCTGGTCGTCAGTATTGCAAAACAATATGTTCATAGAGGGCTTTCCTTCTTAGATTTGATCGAGGAAGGGAATATTGGTTTGATTCGGGCTGTTCAAGGTTTCGATCCAACTACCGGATTTAAATTCAGCACGTATGCAACATGGTGGATCAAACAGGCGATCCGCAGGGCATTGACCGATAAGGCAAAAACGATCCGCATACCCTCTTACATGCGTGAAAAAATATCCAAACTGAAAACCACATCTACTGACTTACTAGACAGGCTTGAAAGGCCGCCCAGCCTGAGTGAGATTGCAAAAGAGATGGATATCACTGCAAAAAAAGTGGAATCCATCGAACATGCCATACGCTCGACAGGGTCACTCAACTCGACAGTCGTTACAGGTTCTGATCTTATTTGGGCATTGAGCAGTATTTTACCCGACAAAAAAACACCAACCCCTGAAGATGAACTCGATGAAACTTATGAAAGAGAAGCACTGGAAAAGCTCTTAGATATTATCGATCAAAGAGAAGCCACAGTAATAAAATTGCGATATGGATTGGCGGATGGCGAGCCAAAGACCCTGGAAGAAATCAGCAAACTGCTGCATTTAAGCCGTGAACGCATACGACAAATAGAGAAAGAAACTATTCAAAAATTACATTATATTCAGACGAAAGAAAAATAACGCATGGACAACTTGAAAAAGCTGATTCGTGATGTACCCGACTTTCCCAAAAAAGGTATTATCTTTAAAGATATTACACCACTCTTGCAAAACCCAAAAGGACTGAGAGATACTGTTGAAGCAATATCGAATCATTATAAAAACAAGAAAATTGATGTTGTAGTCGGCGCTGAGGCGCGCGGTTTTATCCTGGCGCCCACTATTGCCTTTAACCTTGGCGCAGGCTTTGTTCCCATCAGGAAACACGGGAAACTCCCTTATGAAAAGATTAGCATGCGCTATGCACTTGAATATGGCACTGATACCCTTGAAATACACAAGGACGGTGTCAGGAAAGGGCAACAAGTGCTTATGGTAGATGATTTGCTGGCGACCGGTGGGACCATGGCAGCATGTTGCAAGATGGTTGAATCCTTGGGTGGAAACGTTGTCGGATGTGCCTTTTTGATCGAGTTGGCCTTCCTCAACGGCAAGAAAGCGCTGGATAAATACGATATATATTCGCTTATAAAATATTGAAAAGCGGTTTATCTTCTGTACCCAAATCCAAAAGCACTTAAAATAAAAAAGGAAGGTGCGATTATTAATTCAGAATTATTTCGATCGATTGCCCTTCCTTCCAGACCTGATTAAACACCTTTGCATTTTTCAATGCATCCATTACCTGTTTTTCAATCCACATAATCACATCACTATAGCCACAACTGAAACACCTGATCATTGTGGCGCCTTTCAACGCTTTTACAGTTACAGAAATAGCTTCACCTTCACAGTTCGGACATTTAGTCGAAGAAATTACGGCCTTATATTTTTCACTAATTTCTTTATTTGAAAAATGGTCTGACATTTTTATACTCCTTTAAAAGTGTGAATTAATGAAAAATAGTTTAACTTTTTTTCAATTTGGTTTCAAGTAATTTTACGGGATTCACATTGACGTGAGTAAATAAAGTTGTTATTATGCCCGCGTTGGTAATATTGAAAAGCTGAGACACTGTTTACTGACACTGCTACTATCACGGATAGCCAGATAATTAAAGGAAATATTGAAAACACATGAGTACTCTATCTTCTGATACCCACCCTGATGTTGAACGGTTTCATATTGAACTACTCCGCAAAACACCTTTATTTCAAAGATTACAGATGGTTGCTTCATTGGTTAAGACCACGCGTCACCTATCCTGGCAGGGAATCTGCGAACGTTACTCAAATGAGATGTCGGAGACACGCACAGAGCGCTTTCTCTTTCTTCTCTATAAAGACGACATCATGGCAAAAAGAGTCGCAACCCTGCTTGCACATAAAGAAAAAGCGGATACAAAATGAAAACACCTGACATCATTGAAGTCACTTTTAAGGTAGTAAATGTTTTCGAAAAACTCGGCATTCCCTATTATTTAGGTGGTTCTTTAGCGAGTTCTGCCTTTGGCATTCCTCGTGCAACTCTGGATGCTGACATCGTGGCTGATATTAAATCTGAACAGGTGGCTTATATGGAAGAACTCTTAAAAAGGGAATTTTATATAGATACAGAGATGATCAATCATGCAATTCTACATAAGTCGTCTTTCAATCTCATCCATCTTGAAATGTTGTTCAAGATTGATATATTTATTCTCAAAGACCGACCATTCGATCGTCAGGTTTTTATACGCCGAGTTCAAAGAGCCGTTTCAGAAGATGCATCACAAAAACTCTTCTTTGCAGCGCCAGAAGATATTATCCTTCACAAGTTGGAATGGTATAAGGCAGGTGGAGAAGTTTCATGCCGTCAATGGAATGATGTGCTTGGAATATTGAAGGTACAGGGAACGCACTTGGACATGTCATATCTCAACAAATGGGCAAAAGGGCTTGGTATTTCTGACCTACTTAAAAAG
>JANLHY010000306.1 GCA_024653795.1 Candidatus Brocadiaceae bacterium
ATGACAATAAGGACACCGAAAGTTGCACGTTGGCAAAAAGACTATAGAGGCTATCTTTCCTTCCCATTCGATAAGACTATTTTCTATAAATCCTTTGATTGGTATAACCACGCTATAACACAATTAAAGTAGGATGGGTTAAGCGGAGCGAACCCATCTTTTTGTCTATTTTTGTTGGGTGCGCTCCGCTTCACCCAACCTACATACTATTTGTAGGGGCACAAGATTTTGTGCCCCTACTTTGAAATTCCTGTACATAAATTTAACACTTCGTTGCACATGATTCAGTAAGTACGCGATCTTCTTTTGGCAAGAAGTCATTGACGCTGTAATTACCCTTGTGTCTGTCTGCCAGCTCACCGATCTTGGATTTGTTCCAGTTATTGATGCGGCTAAAATATCCCACGATCCTTGAAATACCGTACACATTTCTGGAACCACAGTATCCGCAGATATCGGTAAGTTTCTGGGTAACCTTCTTGCAATCATTGCAAATAGTGAATTCCGGGGAAATCGTGACCTGCGCTGCTTGCGTGTTTTTAAAGGTCTTTTTTACCAGATTCATGATGCTGGCAGGAGACGGCCTTTGTTCGCCTACAAATGCATGGATGATGGCGCCCGACTCAATCATGGTGTGAAACTTACTCTGGAGGAAGATGCGGGTAATCATATCAACTGGCGCATCTGGCCGCAGATGCACACTATTAGTGTAGTAAAACTCATCCTTTTCGATATTTCCCTTGACCATGTCAGCAGCCTCCGGATAATTCCTCACGTCAACCTTGGCAAGCCTTCTGCTGGCGCTTTCGGCAGGTGATTCCTCTAAAGAAAATTTTAATTTATATTTCTTTCCCGCTTCCTTGACACGCGTATACATGTGAGAAACAACCCGCAGCCCCTGCTTAATCATATCATCGCCTTCGTGCAGTTCTCTTCCTGTCATAAATTGCAGGCATTCGTTCAATCCTAAGATACCTACAATATAGGTCGATGCCTCCAGATCCACATAAGGGCGGCCATCCCTGGCCTTCTTGCCTATCTCCCAGAGGGGCATTTCGGGACTTGACATCAATTTCTCCACAAACTTCTTTTTCTGGAGATGCGCCTTGACGGCAATTTCTATACCTTTATCAATCTCTTTATGCAGTGCATCCCAATTGCCTTTCCCTGCTCTATAGGAGGCCTGCGGGAGGTTAATGGTGATATTCTGGAATCCGCAGAACCGCATACTTTCAGGATGCTTGATCATATAATGGTCGTCAATCGTGGTACGCAAACGGCAGCAGGCTGAGAGCGTAATCTCATCTCTGTCAAAGATAAAATAGGGGACGCCGTTCTCGCTGGCTATCTGACATGCATATTCCAGGAGTTCGTACTGTTTCGGGTCATCGAGGGTATCTTCATTAATGTGGAAATCACACTTCGGGAAGGCAAAGACGTGTCCATAGCAATCCCCTTCACGCCATACATCCAGCATGGCTAATGTGAACTGACGGGCTGTTTCCTCATAATCCCCATAGGTTTTTCCTGTAGGTTTTCCACTGGGTCCAATAGCAGGAATATTCCTTAAGTATCGGGGGATGCCTGTATGAACGTTGAAATCTAAGAATAACGTCTGACCTCCTCGGGAAAAAGAGCTCTGAGAACAACTGAAAATAAGGTGCTGCGCTTCTTGTTTCATCTCTTTATAGCTCATGCCTTCCAGATAAGGGGCATACATAATGTTAACATATGCCACGCCAAGCGCACCCGCATAGTAGGCCTGCATGGAAGCCAAAAATGTGTTAAGATGTCCCGTCAGGGTACGCGCATGTTTTGCCGGAGCTGATTCTGTATCCAGATTCTGAAGCGACAATCCGTATTTCTTCAAATATTCAAGGGAGTGGGAAGAACAATATACACGCGTTGGATATCCCAGGTCGTGAATGTGTACCATCCCGTTCATGTGGGCGTCTGCCACTTCCTTTGAATATACCTCCTGGAGGGCATACTGCTTCAGTGTATTCTCGGCGATTGCAAGGTTGATAGCCTCAGGGTTATTCGTGGCGATATTGCTGTTTTCCTTATTTTTTGACATGATCAGCTCTTCGAGGTCATACTTGGGCATACCGATTACCTGCTGTTTTTCGAGTTTCTTGTTAAACCCCCTCTCGAAGAGTTCATTATCTACCAGTTCTCGTATCAGCGATGTAGAAATACGATTTAATCCGGAGAAAAAAACCCTCTGTTCAACAGCGCCAGCAATTTCTCCTGAGACCTCTTCCGACAGGTCGGCTTCTTTTTCCAAAGCCTCTGCAATCTTTCTTTTATCCCACGGGAACGTTTCGTCTTTTGTCTCGGTGTTTACCAGAAGGGAAACATCAGTCGTGTCTGCACGTTTCCTGGTTTGTTTTCTCACCCGAAGGGATTCGCGACTCCTCGCCCTTTTATCACGATAGAGGATGTAAGCCTTGGCTGTCTTGGCATGTCCGGTTTCTATGAGCACCTTTTCTACAATATCCTGGATGTCTTCAATCCCGGGGGTCTGTCCTGCATATTTCTTTTCCAGAAACATGGAAACAACAACCGACAGTTCGTCTGCCAGGGCACGGTCTTCACCGCCAACCGCCTGCGCCGCATTGAATATGGCATCGGCGATCTTTCTCTCATTAAAAGGTACCTTTCTTCCGTCACGTTTTAACACACACTCTATCGTTGCCGTTGTGTTCATGCCCCATTCCCCTCCGGTCTAATGTTGAAGAGATATACTGCGGGAGTTGCTGCCCCCATCGTTTTTTTTTTCTTCTTTGCACCCGTCATTAACGGTTTCAGCTCATCAATAAATTCCGAGATATCTTTGAACTCTCTATATACTGATGCGAAGCGTACATATGCTACAGCGTCGAGGATCCTTAATTTTTGCATCACCAACGACCCTATAAAACTTGAAGTAACTTCCCGATCAAATTTGTTATAAATCTCCCTTTCGATTTCATTCACAATGTTTTCCAGGGTATCTGTCGAGACGGGTCTTTTTTCACAAGCCTTCAACAGCCCACTCAGAATCTTTTTGCGATCAAAGGGCTCCCGCGTGCCGTCTTTTTTAACCACTCGCAAGGGATTTTCTTCAATCCGCTCGTAGGTCGTATAGCGGCGGCCACAACTCAGACACTCTCGTCGGCGTTTGATGCTCAAGCCGTCCACCGATGTGCGTGAGTTAACAACCTTGTCGTTATCTACCTTGCAGAATAAACATTGCATAAAATTTTATGATAAAAAACGTCTAAAACTAAAGATTTCTTCAAGGCTGCATAACTTTGGAAATATTCTATATATTGACTAGAGGAATATATACCATACAAGATATAGTCTGTCAAGTGGATTTTTATAAAAACAGAAAACCCCTCTTGATTCAACGGTTTTTAGCAATATTTTTTTATAAAATCGACAATAGAATTCATTTTTAAAAGCCTATTTTTGAAAATTATTCTTTTGTAAGACTATCCAGTTTTACGATTTCTACCTTAATATTTGCCATAGCAAGTATTTCTTCGGCGAGGGAGTCGGGATAGTCGGTAAGGGTAACGATACGCTTGATTCCTGCATTGACTAGCCCTAATATAAGCGTGATTTTTTACGGACGCGAGACTAAAAGACTGGAAATGCCCGATTTTATTGGTTATAATGGCAGCAATACGAAATCACAA
>JANLHY010000312.1 GCA_024653795.1 Candidatus Brocadiaceae bacterium
CCGTAAGGTCTTCCGGCACGATCTCCAATATTTTATTCATTTGCGTGAAATCCAGTACGATTCCACCTTGGACTGGCACAGCCCCTCCTGTGAGCCCAGTGCCAGCGCCACGTGGATAAACAGGTATTTCATGCTCATTTGCAAACCGCAGGATGCCGGATACATGCTGGGTAGAACGTGGCCGTACAACAACGTCCGGTATGTGCTTTTGTTTAGTGCCATCATATGCATAGCATATCCTGTCCTCAAGCGCGGAAAGCACATTTTCTTTACCAACGAACCCTTTCAGCGCATCGAGCGATACCATTGTTTTTTTGATTTGGGAAGCATAGTTGTTTAGTATAAGTTCGGCCCCCTCCCCTAACCCCTCCCACAAGGGGTAGGGAAAAATGTTTCCTCCCCCTCGATGGGGGAGGCTAGGTGGGGGTGCTGAACTATTATGTTATTTCCATATTTGATTTAATCTATTAAATTAAGAGAAATAAGTCAAATCCTTTTTCGTTTTCAAATAATTTAAGAAATTGCTATAACTCTAATTATATCAAAGTCTTCTAGAAATTTATGTTGTTTGTTATAGGGGAAGATGCGTTCTGGCACTGACTTTGAGCTGCCTGCTCCATCGAAAGGCCTTGAAGGCAGGGATGAAGCTGAGCCTGGAAACCCTTTTCGAACAACTCAGCGATATCAAAGAAGTCCTTAACCTACATCCTCCCAGTGGTGCCTCTAAACGAGGCCGCTTTCGTGCTGAATACGTGCTCTCAGAGATGTCTTCCCAGCAGGAAAAATTCGCCGCTGTTTTCGAGATTCGTCAACTCACCCACCAATAGGTATCATTGCGTTGGCCGTGCCCCCCACGCTCGCCTTGATTTAGTGTATATACTTTCAGCAGGAGTCCCCATCTGTTTTAGCCTTTATTGACAACCCGTTTCGTGTATCTCCAAAGTCTATGCATACATAAGCAGGAAACTCAGGTTAGGGCTAGGCTTCTGCCGACATAGTATGCTCCTGGGACTACCAGACGAGCGGCCCTAACCATAGGGGAATCCTAACCGTTTTTCAACACTGAGTCAATAATTAAGTATGGTGTCCCCGGAATCCTTCAAGAGGGACGCGGCATAACGCCGCCGCGCCACCTAGCTTGATCGTTCCCTTCATTAAAGGGATCTGATGTATTAGTTAAGGTAAAGATCACTAATGGCACCGCTAATACAACACGTCAGGTATTGTGGGTGTGCCAGAGTGGAACAGGTTGTCATTCAGGGTGTAGTTTTGTAAGTCTTGGCACTATTACAACGGACGGAAGTGGCAAGGGTAAATTTAAGTATAAGGGGCCTGCTAAATTCGCCGGAACCATACACTTCGATATATGTGCAGGCACTACGAGTGGATGCACAGAAGGTAGAAGTTACTTTTCAGGAATATTTGCTGCTGCTTCAGATGAGTTAATAGAGGCG
>JANLHY010000319.1 GCA_024653795.1 Candidatus Brocadiaceae bacterium
TATGGAAGGAAAGGCGCTTCTGTAGCTATTTTACAAAAAACATTCTTGCATTTTTAGCAAAAATATTATATTGACATTATTTTGCCAACTACTTAATATGTCGGCAAGTTTTCTACAAATTTTAATTATATGCTCAAATGGGCATATAATATGTTATCAGTAAGAGTATTATATGTACTAATAGCCGTAAAGCAAGACGGCTTTTAGTACGCCTATTTCATGTTAGGGCAATAAGGAGGAAGTTTCGTGGACGAAAAAGAATATGAAAAATTTATGGTCTACTTGTACAATGAGTACGTACGTTCTCGGAGCAGAAGGTTTCGCAAATACTTTCATCCTATGGAATGGGGTCACCGATGGGGTTGGGAGTGGGAGCGACTGGTTAGTGCTTCCAATTTATTGCGCTATATCAATCACCGATGCAGGGATGAGGAAGAAATATATCGCACCATAACCAGAGAGCGTATCGCACAACTCCCCGATGAAATCAACGATGGCACAAGAACAAATCGAAAGATGCTGGAGGAATCTGGCTTCATGGAAGCAATTGATGCCTACTATGATGAAATAGTAGGAGGGATGAAGCTTGAGCACATGCCGCCACAAGAAATCGAGGTCATGAGGGAGTTGGGTAGCAGTGATCCAGAAGCGGAGCTCTCGGCGCTAATCTACATAGTGAAATCCCGATGCAAATCCAAGCACTCATACAATCAAGAAGTAAGAATCAGCAATCAATTGAAAAATCTAGAGCAAAAGCTAGAACAACAAGAGCAGCAACTGAAAGAACTGAAGGAAGAAGAACTGAAGGAAGAACCTGAAAAACAACCAAAGAAATCAAAGCGCTGGTTTAAAGGGTTAGGGCAAATCGCACAAGGAAGCGCTCTTTCAATCGCAAATATTGGCTTGGCCATGGGTGCCATCACTGTTCCCGTGGCCGCCGAAACAGCAGGCTGGGGAGCAATCGTTTCTTCAATTACCGGGGTTGGTATGGTCTTAAACGGTGTAGGAGAGTTCAGGGGTGAATAGCCCTAAAACTCGGACCCCAAAAAGCGCCGCTCCTCCGTCTCTCTGCTTTTTGGGGCTGGTTATGGCTGGCGTTATGTGAATTGTAAGCCGAATAATATACGTGGGCAGGCTCGCTATATCAAACAGCTTGGATAGTCGAAATGCTACTCAATTCAGAAATAGTCGTGGAACTTCACAATGCTTGGAGTGCCGATCAAAACAACCCACTCAAAGGCAGAGATAACAGACCTATTCCATCAAAAAGTGAATTTGAAATATTCTTAGATACTATGTTTCAAGCAAGCCTTCTTCAGGAAGAAGGTAAGAATGTTTCTTCTAGTGTCGCTTGGGTTTCAAAGGAAGATTTTAAAAAATATGAACTACCAAAATGGCGTCATACAGACTTATGTTTATATTTCGATACGCCAATTGAATTTACAGCTAAAAACTTGGCCAAGATGAACGGAATTGCCAATGGGAACAGTGGTGCGTTGCTTGCTCACGGCGGAATAGGGAGCGCCAGTTTTTGGGGAATATGTTATTTTGAAACGGGGCTAGAAACAATAGGCTCAATTCCTGCTAGTGTTGAATGTTCACGCCACTTTGCGCCAGATTGCCCAACCATCACCATTTTAGGGATTGGCTCTGTAGAGATCACCCGGAGAAATAGCAGAATAGGGCGGATAGAAAATGGAGCTTTTCTAGCTTCTCATGCCGATGTGCTTTCTTACGCTATGGTCGGAAAATACCTCTTGAGTCTTATTGGCATAGAAACAGATCAAGAGTCACGTTGTTATAAAAGTATAGAAGATGCCTCTATAGCACGCACATATTTATCTTGTGTCGAGTATTTAATTGAAATTCTATCTCAAAGAAAGCAAGGAGCAACCATAGTTTTTGTTCCAGACAGCGACAAGGTGAGAAACTATTTTGAGAGTGCCTGGCGGGTATCGGGAACACTAGAGATTGATGTGTTACAAGAGAACAAAATTAGGTTTTCTAGTGCGAAGGACATGTCAGGCAGGGACTTGGGGTCAGACCTTGATTATAGAATATGCTTGACGAGATTGTAACAATACGTTATTTTAGTCCATTACTATGGCACGACCTTGGAGAA
>JANLHY010000320.1 GCA_024653795.1 Candidatus Brocadiaceae bacterium
TCTCAATAAGTTGAGGTAAACAACCCCCTTACCCCCTTTATTAATGGGGAATAAGGTAGAAATTATTATAAAAACCTCAACTTATTGAGAAGTTACAAAAATTGCTGTAATCGGAGCCGGCAATGGTGGTAGAGACAGGTTTCAAACCTGTCTCTACTCCTTGATATTTTTCACACCAATGGTAACGTAAAGATAATTGGTATAACTGATAAAGACAGGGATGCGCCTGGACTCAACCTTTTGTTTCCCTATAAACTATTTTATAAACTAGCCGATATTATATATAAAGCGTAAATGCTTTTTATTACAATTGTAAGTTAGTAGATAAATTAGGCCTTCGGCAACTTGATTTATTTGCATGTAGGGGCAATTCATGAATTGCCCCTACAAGATTGAAATTCCTATATATAAATTTAACATGAGACTAATTAGTAAATTACCAATCACTACAAAACTCCTTATCATCCTCCTGCTTATATCCATACTGCCACTTTTTATCATCATCTATGGTTTTTACAGTTTAGGCAAAGCCAAGTTAACTGAACAAACAATACACGTTCTGGAAGTTCAGTCCAAAAATGTGGCAGCCACTATTGATCACTTCATAGATTACAGATTCAAACACCTTTACAGAATAGCCAATATACCCCAACTAACCCGTATTTTAAAGCTCGCCCTCGACACTGATCGGGGGAACGTAAAAGACTTGCCCTCGACACCGATCGGGGGACAGCCTCATATTCCCCATCAGACAATTTCCTCACTTCGAGCTAAATTGCGCATCGACCCCGATTTTTTATCCTTTTCTCTTATGGATGCAGAGGGTAACGTCGTACTAAGTACCGGCAATACACCTACTATTGACTTTGGATCAAGACCGTTTTTCTTTGAGGCAGTGAAAGGGGAAAAATACGTTTCTGCGCCGTCACTGGACGAAGGTAAACCATCTATATACTTTAGTATACCCATCAAGCACACAAATAAACTTGCCCTCGACACTCCCCCGATCAGTGTCGAGGGCAAGGATCGG